>JAOASJ010000105.1 GCA_030158725.1 Bacteroidia bacterium | reverse complement strand
GGAATAGGCCCTTAAAAATGCTAAAATTTTGTGCAAATGAACTCTACAAATTGTAGTAATTTGCCCTTCGTTTTTGACTACTCCTGAATCCATATTAGAACAGTATTTTGGCCACACAGCGTTTCGGCCATTGCAGAAAGATATTGTTGAAAATATTTTAAATGGAAACGACACCATTGCCCTATTGCCAACAGGTGGCGGTAAGTCGGTTTGTTTTCAAGTGCCCGCCATGATGCTGGATGGACTGTGCATTGTGGTTACACCGCTGATTGCTCTGATGAAGGATCAGGTTGAAAATTTGAAACACAAAAACATTCAAGCCATCGCCTTGTTCAGCGGCATGAGCCACAGGGAAATTGAGTTTGAACTTGAGAATTGTGTGAATGGAAAATACAAATTTCTTTATGTTTCGCCCGAGCGTTTAATGAGCAAACATTTTATGAGTTTTGCCATGCACATGCCCCTCAATTTTTTGGCCATTGATGAAGCGCATTGTATTTCCCAATGGGGCTATGACTTTAGACCACCCTATTTGAAAATTGCAGAATTTAAATCCAAGTTTCAAAACCTAAAATGCATTGCCCTTACAGCTTCTGCAACACCCGATGTTTTAAAAGACATAGAGGCTAAATTAGAACTCAAAAACACAGGCATATTCAGCAAAAGTTTTAGCCGCTCCAACCTGTCTTATGTGGTGCAAGAAGAGGAGAACAAATTGGAAAAAATAAAGTCCATTTGCAGCAAGATTGAAGGCACGGGTTTGGTGTATGTTAAAAGCAGAAAAAAGGCTTTGGAAATTGCGCATTTTCTGAGTCAAAACAACATATCCGCCGACCATTACCACGCGGGTCTCGAGGCTGAATTGCGCACCCAAAAACAAGACAATTGGAAAAACAATAAAACCCGTGTCATGGTCTGCACCAATGCTTTTGGAATGGGTATAGACAAACCGGAAGTGCGTTTTGTTATCCACCATCAAAAACCTGATACCCTTGAAGCCTATTACCAAGAAGCCGGAAGGGCTGGTCGTGATGGCAAAAAATCGTATTGTATTTTACTCAGCCATCCGGTTGATTTTATTGAAGACGAAAAAAATATAGTGAACAAATACCCCAGTCCTAAAGACATTGCAAGGGTATATGAATTAATCTGTAATTATATAAAAGTGGCAGTAGGTTCAGGCCAAGGCCAAAGCTTTAATTTTGACATCAACGACCTTTCGGTTTACTACAATATACCCGCCAATTTGGTCTACAATGCCTTAAGGATATTGGAAGCCGATGGCTATTTTCAAGCCAGCGAATCGGTGTATTTGCCTTCGCGCATGCGCATTCGTTGTTCTTACAATGAATTGTACGAATGGCAGTTGCAAAACGAAGGTGTAGATGCCCTCTTTAAAGTCTTGCTGCGCTCTTACGGTGGCTTGTTCGATTTCTACACCAATATTTACGAATATGAAATTGCCCGCCGTTTGCAAAAACCAGAACGCTGGGTGAAAGAGCAGTTGTCTAAACTCAAACAAATTGAGATTATAGATTACATTCCTCAAAACAACAAACCGCAATTGTATTTGCTAGAAAACCGTTTTTCTTCCATACACATCTCTGAAGATAGAATTGCTTTTTTGCGCAGCCGTTATAGAGAAAAGCTAGAATTCATGAACCAATATGTGCGCAATAAAACCGAATGCCGCTCGCTTAATTTGGTGAAATATTTTGGCGAAGAAAACGGTCAGGCTTGCGGGGTTTGTGATATATGTTTGGCGAAGAAAAAGAACTTAAGTCCCACAGAAAAATTTGAACTCTATTACCCTAAAATCAAACCGCTGATAGATGCCGGTGGATTCAAATTGGAGCAATTAAAACAGAAAGTAAAGTCGTCTGAAACACTTGAATATTTAAGTATATTGCGCTGGTTAAAAGACAATAATTATTTGGAGGAAAACCAAGAAGGGATTTGGACATGGACGCAAAAAAAACATTGATCATAGGGCTTACGGGCAATTTTCTTTCTGACCAAAGAATGCAAAGAATTGCCGCAGCACTTGATGAAGGTGCTTGGTCGCCCGAAGTGTATTACCGCGCCCACTACAAATACAATAAGGGCAAGGCCCTAAAGCCAATCTCGTTTCCTTACAAAACACAAAGTCTAAATTCTATTTTTCGCTCGGGTGTTCTGTTTTATGTATCCTTCAATGTCTTGTTGTTTTTTAAATTAATTTTCAAAAAAACATCTGCCTATTATGCCGTCGACAGCGATACCTTATTGGCCTTTACCCTCTTGAGTAAATTGCGTTCTAAACCTTTGGTGTACGATGCCCACGAATACTTTGCTGAGGTGCCTGAACTGAATGGAAAAACCTTGAAAAAAAAGCTTTGGCATGCGCTCACACAATGGGGTGTTAAACAAGCAAAGGTTTGCATAACGGTAGGTCCTGAATTGGCCATAGAACTTCAAAAAATATATGGTAAACCATTTGCCTGTGTGCGCAATGTACCAACATTGAATGAAGAAAAACCTGCACCAGCGCAAGATAAAAAAACCATTATTTACCAAGGGGCATTAAATGCTGGAAGAGAATTGGAATTGTTAATTGATGCCATGAAAGAGTTGCCCGATTACCATTGTTTGTTGGTGGGTGAAGGCGACTTAAGCCACGCACTTAGAAAACGCGCAGAAGGCTATAATAACATTGAATTTGCAGGATTGTTAAGTCCCGCTGATTTGAAAAAAATTACCCCAAATTGCTTTGCGGGTTACAACCTTTTAGATGCCAGCGGAAGCTTGAGTTATTACTACTCTTTAAGCAATAAATATTTCGATTATATGCATGCAGCCTTGCCTTCCATATCTTCAGAATTGCCCGAATACCTCAAATTAAACGCAGCATGGAAATGTGGGGTTTGCATACCCAACAGCAAAGAAGACTTAATCGACTTATTAAACTTTTGGAAAAATAATCCTTCAGAATATGTCAAATTAAAAGAAAATACTAAGTTTGCTGCTCAAGAGAACAATTGGAATCTTGAGAAAGAAGTACTTAAAAATCTTTTAACATTCTGAAAAAGCACTTACATATCGTTGCCTTTGATGTGCCTTTTCCCGCCGACTATGGTGGGGTTATAGATATTTACTATAAAATTAAAAGCCTTAAAGCACAAGGGCTGCAAATAACCCTGCACTGCTTTCAATACGGCCGCGAAGAAGCACCAGAATTGGAAAAACTTTGTAAAAAAGTAATTTACTACAAGCGCAGCAAATACAGAAATCCGTTTATTGGCAGCACCCCTTACATTGTTTTGACCCGCAGCAATGAAGAGCTATTGGACAATCTTTGCAAAGACCAAGCACCCATTCTTTTTGAAGGCATGCACACCACGTTTTTTCTCAACCACAGCCGTTTGAAAGACCGGATTAAATTGGTGAGAAACCACAACATTGAGCACGACTATTACAAGAATCTAGAATTGGTGGAATCCAATTACTTTAAAAAATATTTTTTTCGCAACGAATCGGACAACCTGAAACACTACGAAAAAATATTAAAACACGCCAGCAAAGTATTGGCCATATCGCCTGCCGACAACCAATACTTAAACAAGAAATACCACAACTCAGTTTTAGTACCTGCCTTTCATGCCCAAGACCAAGTAAGCAGCGTAAAAGGCAATGGAAAGTTTATTCTCTACCACGGCAACTTAGGTGTGGGCGAAAATAATTTTGCAGCTCTATATTTGGTGAATGAGGTGTTTTCTAAAATAGATATTCCTTGTGTGATTGCCGGCAGCAATCCGAGCGATGAACTGAAAAAAGCCGTTGTAAAATACCCGCACATCAAACTGGTAGACAATTGGAACAACGAGCAAATTATGGATGCAGTGGCCAAGGCACAAATGAATGTATTGCCAACCTTTCAAGGCACTGGCATCAAATTAAAACTCCTGAATGCCTTATACGCAGGCCGCTATTGCTTGGTAAATACCCTTATGGTGAAAAACACCACCCTTGAAGATGCTTGTATTATTTCTGAAAATGCAGAGGCCATGGTGCGCGACATACAAACGTATTGGAAACAAACGTTTGGCGAACAAGAAATAGAAGCCCGCAAAAATGTCTTAAACAAAAGCCTGTTCAGCAATGTTAAAAACGCTGAATTGATTGTGGAAATACTCGGTTTTTAAATCGGATAAATTGTGTGTACTTATCGATTGAATGGTTGGTAAACCATGCAAAAATAATTACTTTTGTGTGGTGTGACTAGCCTCATACGTATGAACAAATTGAGATGGATTGTATTAAGCTTTTACCAGACAACATTGCCAATCAGATAGCAGCTGGTGAAGTGGTGCAAAGACCAGCTTCAGTGGTTAAAGAACTTTTAGAAAATTCTTTAGATGCCGGTGCCACAGACATTAAACTTATCGTTAAAGAAGGTGGTATTTTACTCATTCAAACCATAGACAATGGTCGTGGCATGAGTGTTACCGATGCCCGCATGTGTTGGGAAAGACACGCCACCTCAAAAATCAGTATAGCCGACGATTTGTTTCGTCTTAAAAGTTTTGGTTTTAGAGGTGAAGCCCTCGCTTCCATTGCCGCTATTGCGCATGTTGAAATGAAAACCAAGCGCAAAGAAGATGAGTTGGGAACCTTGGTTAAAATTGAAGGCAGTAAAGTCACCGAGCAAAGTCCCGTGGCTTGCCACAACGGCACGCAATTTTCCATTAAGAATTTATTCTACAATGTGCCCGCAAGGCGCAATTTCTTAAAAAGCATTCCTGTAGAGCTGCGCCATATCATCGATGAGTTTACCCGCGTTGCCATGCCACATCCGCATATTGCGTTTAGCATGACCCACAACGACAAAGAGGTATTCGATTTAAAACCCGCATCGCCAGCACAACGCATAGCCGATTTGCTCAGCCGCAAAAACGATAAAGATTTCTTGACCGTTGACGAAAGCCACGACCTATTAGAGGTTAAGGGTTTTGTGGGCAAACCAGAAACCGCTAAAAAAACCAGAGGTGAACAATTCCTTTTTGTTAACCACCGTTTTATAAAAGACCATTATTTAAACCATGCCATAGTCAATGCCTACGATCAAATGATAGGCAAAGACCAATTTCCCTTGTATGTTTTATTTCTCGAAATTGAACCGAACCGCATAGACGTTAACATACATCCCACAAAAACGGAAATTAAATTTGACGACGAACGCGCCATTTACTCGCTTGTAAAATCAGCTGTTCGCAAAGCCTTGGGACAATACACCGCTATGCCCGAAATTGAGTTTAGCGACCCCAATGTATTTAACCCCGTTGGCTTTATAAAACCGCAACACGCGGGCATGAACCTGTCTCAAAGTCCAGAGGTTAAGGTAGACCGCTCATACAACCCTTTTAGTGGCAACAGCATGAACATACGCAATGTTCAAAGCAAGCAATGGGCCACCATGTTTGGCAATCCTTACCTCGACGAGCAAGCACCTCAAACCGTGCAAGCCAGCAACGAATTTATTCCCTTCGAGCAAAAGAAAAACAGAATAGATGAAGCCTTTCAATTGCCCGATGGTTTTATAGTAGCCAAAAAAGATTACCAATTAATTTTGGTAGATCAGCGCGCTGCCCACGAACGCATCTTGTTTGAAAAATACATTCAAAACATTCAAAGCCGCAAAGCACCAATTCAACAATTGCTGTTTCCGCGCACCATCGAATTGTCTAAACACGATTATGCCCTGGCCCACGAAATCATGGAAGAAATGCGCGACATTGGTTTTGATGTTGCCGACTTTGGAACAAATTGTTTAATTATAAATGGCGTGCCTGCTGAAACTGCAAAGGGCAGTGAAAAAGAACTCTTAGAAGGTTTATTGGAATATTTTAAACACCACGCCAACGAATTTGCCGGCGACAAACGCAAAGCTTTGGCCTTGGCCTTGGCGCAAAACGAAGCCATATTGCGCAGCAAAACCATGGAGCACGAAGAATTAATTGGTTTGTTGGAGCGTTTATTTGCTTGTGAAAATCCTGGCAGCAGACCCAACGGAAAACCCGTTTACATCGAATTAAATCAAGAAAAAATTGCAGACCTTTTTAGGTAACACACATGAATAGAATTGAAATAACCCCAGTCATTAAACAAATACTCATCGCTTGCGTGGTCTTGTTTTTGGGCACTTATCTTTTAGAGTCTCGTAATGTTTACGACTTAAATGGCTTATTGGCCATGCACTTTCCAAATTCACCTTTGTTTAAGCCTTGGCAAATTATCACCCACATGTTTATGCACGGTGGCATTGCCCACTTGGCCTTCAACATGTTTGCTTTGGTGTCTATGGGTGTTATCATAGAAAAAGTAATGGGTGGCAAACGCTTTTTTCAACTCTTCTTTTTTTCAGGCCTAGGCGCCATTGTTTTGCACCTTGGTATACAAGTATGGCAAGTGCACAGCATAACCGGTCTATGGCTACCCAGTCTGTCTGATATGGGCTTAAAAATAGAAGGTGAACAAATCTTCTCTAACGGTTCGGTAATTAAAAGCAATGAAGACTTAAATAAATTGGGTGGTATCTATTTCCAAACCTTATTGGGTGCCAGTGGTGCCATTTACGGTGTGGTGGTAGCCTTTGCCTTTTTGTTTCCCAACACCGAATTGATGTTGATGTTTATTCCCTATCCCATCAGAGCCAAATACCTTGTTCCGGGCTTAATTGCCTTAGACATGTTTTTCGGCTTCAGCAATTTCACCTGGGACCCAGTGGCCCACTTTGCCCACCTAGGCGGCGCCCTCACCGGTTTAATCTTGGTGTACTACTGGCGCAAGAAGGATAGAA
>JAOASJ010000104.1 GCA_030158725.1 Bacteroidia bacterium | reverse complement strand
AGTAATAATTTCTTCATAAGCTAATTTTACTTTCAAAGATACTTTGCCAAATTCAAATAAATGCCTGAAAGTCAATAGATGACAAATCAATGACTTTAATTTTACCGAATAATGACATTGGTTTAATCAACCCACAAGACCAAGCCTTTAAGGTATTCACCTTCCGGATGGTAAATGTTTACTGGGTGGTCAGCGCCTTGACTCAAACGGTGAATAATGCGAATGTTACGGCCACTTTCAATGGCTGCAGAAAATATGGTTTGGTTAAATGTATGGCTGTCTACTACCTGAGAGCAACTAAAGGTAAACAACAAGCCGCCTTTTTTTACTTTCTTTAAGCCTTCAATGTTTAAGCGTTTATAGCCCATCAATGCATTGTGTCTAGCACCAATGTTTTTAGCAAATGCCGGTGGATCCAATACCACAATGTCGTATTCTCTTTGGTCTTTCTTAAAGAAATTAAACGTGTCTTCCGCATGGCTTTCATAATTGCTAGCCGTTTCATTATTTACAGACATATTGCGGTTTAACATGTCAATGGCATTTTTTGAAACGTCAATTGAAACCACTTCTTTAGCTCCAGCTTGCAGGGCATAAACGCTAAATCCTCCAGTGTATGAAAACGTATTTAATACCGTTTTGTCTTTGGCATAATGGCCAAGCAATTGTCTGTTGTCTCTTTGGTCGAGGAAGAATCCTGTCTTTTGCCCCGTTTGCCAATCGACCATAAATCGGTGCCCGTTTTCCAATACAATGTCTTCGTTTTGCGCACCGAATAAAAATCCGTTTTCAGCACCAACAACAGCACCGTGAAGTGTTTCTGAACTTTTATTGAAAATAGCTTTGATCACCTTGCCCATTTGAGATTTAATGGCTTCACTAATGGCTTCAATGTGTTGGAATATTCCACTGCTATGGCATTGGATGACTGCTGTGCTGGCGTATACATCGACAATCAGTCCTGGAATTCCATCGCCTTCTCCATGCATCAATCTGTAGCAATTGGTTTCTTTGCTTCCTGCAATGCCAAGTTTTATTCTAATCTCGTAGCTTTCTTTTATTTTCTTTTCCCAAAATTCTTGGTCTATGTTCTCTTGGTCAAATGACAAAATTCTCACAGCAATACTGCCATGTTGAACATAGCCTGTTGCCAAATAAGTACCATTGATATCACAAACATTGACCAAAGTGCCTTCTGGCGTTTTTTTAATTTCTTGCATCAATGCACCGCTGAACACCCATGGATGTCTTCTTTGTAATGATTTTTCTTTGCCTGGTTTTAATTTGAGAATTGGATACGTATTCATTTCACTGCAAAAGTCCGACTTTTATCAGTTTTTAAACTGCTTTTTTTTGTTTATTTTTGTTTATTAGTAAATCCATGTTCCGAATTGCCACGATATTGTTTTTTCTGTGTCTTAGTTTTAAAAGCTTTTCTCAACCCATTCAAGAAAGTATGGCTAAGTCTGAACTATACCGTTACCATTTGTTAAATCAGTTTTCCAATAAAAGGACGCTGGATGAAAATGTCAACATCGTCTACGTCCAAATTAAGATTGAGCCGGACATGAATACAGGGGCTATTGTTTCAGCTTCAGTTGGGTTTAACTTTAAAACCTTGAGCAATATAAACGCCTTGTCTTTTGATTTGCGCAAAGAACTTACGCTTGACAGTGTGGTTTACCATGGAAGCAAAATTAGTTTTCTTCATGGGACCAACCATATTGTTAACATCAGTTTGCCCGATGTCTTGCCTCAAAATACTTTTGATTCAGTAAGGCTGTTTTACCACGGAACACCCAATATGAGTACCCGTGCATATTCGCGTTCGGTAAACGCATCTGGACCAAATATTTCGACCTTGTCTCAGCCTTATGGAGCGCCGTATTGGTGGCCTTGCCGCGACAACCTCAAGGATAAAATTGATTCTTTGGATGTGCTTTTAACCGTTGATACGCCATACACGGCCGTTTCAAATGGTGTTTTGCAATCCGTTAGCAACGTTGGCGCTAAAAGAGTTTTTATTTTTAAACACCGATATCCAATTGCCAATTATTTGGTGGCAGTTTCTTTTTCAAAATACAATACCTACACACAGAAGGCATATTTAAATTCTATCCAAAAGGATTTGGATATTGTAAACTATGTTTTCCCGCACAACAAATTAAATGAAGTGCAAACGCAGACTTTTGAAACCGTTCGCATCATGCAACTCTTCGACAGTCTATTTGGTCCTTATCCATTCAACAAAGAACAATACGGTCACGCCCAATTCTCTTGGGGTGGAGGTATGGAGCATCAAACTATGAGTTTTATGGTTAATTTTAACTACGACCTCATCGCCCACGAGTTGGCGCATCAATGGTTTGGCGACAAAATTACCTGTGGCACATGGAAAGATATTTGGTTAAATGAAGGTTTTGCCACTTATTCAAACTTGTTGTGTTACGATTTTCTTGGTACAGAAAAACAGTGGTTAGATGTTGTTAAGAAAACCCAAGAGGATGTGATGTCACTGCCTTTTGGCTCAGTCTATGCCAACGATACCACAGATGTGAACAAACTTTTTGAATACAGAACCACCTATCAAAAAGGGGCTATGGTGCTGCACCAATTGCGTTGGTTGATTGGCGACTCAGCATTTTTTCAAGCCATTCGTTTGTATTTAAAGGACCAAAATTTGGCCTACAATTTTGCAAAACAAAAGTCCTTGCAAACCTACTTTGAAGGCACAAGTAAACAGAATTTAAACGACTACTTTAAAGACTGGATTTATGGTGAAGGTTATCCCAATTACCAAATAGTGTGGCAACAAAAAGGCAGGCAGTTTGAAATGAGTATTCAACAAACATCTAGCTTTTCACAAAGCGACACCTTTAACGTGCCTTTGCCAATATTGTTAAAAGGAAGCAACAGAGATACATTTTTACGCGTTGATGTTAAATCTTTAAATCAATTGTATACTATTGATTTAAATTTTAAAGTGAAAGAATTGGTATTCGACCCGCAACATTGGCTTTTAGCAAAAACACAAGTACAATTCCCAATAGGAAACAACGACTTGATTTCGGTATATCCCAATCCTTTTAATGGTTCTATTTATATCAGTGCCCGTGAAATACAAATCACTTATTTCGAAATCACCGATTTGACTGGCAGACAGGTCATGCGCATGGATTACGACAATTCCATTGAAGAAGGAGGTATATTGAAAATAGACATGGCTACTATTGCCGATGGTATTTACAATTTAAAATTCGGAAACGCTGAAAGCAGCATACATCAAAAAATAATCAAACTCTCTAATTAAAAATACGATATGAAAAATAAATTAATTATAAGCGCCTTGGCAATATTCGCACTGGTATCATGCGATCCGATCATCGAAAAACCAATTGATCCACCAAGCGATACCCAAGCAATCACCTTAAAGTTTCAGCCCATGTATGATACCGAAGCCTTAACCATGGCTAGAACATATATTACTGCAGCGGGTGACACCATTCAATATGCCAAGTTGAAGTATCTGTTGTCAAATTTTACACTTGAAAAAACAGACGGGACTTTGGTGCCTTTAACAAATGTTTATGCCTATTTAAGTTTAATGGATGGAAGAGACAGTGTGATAATAAAAAATGTACCAAAAGGTTCTTATAAATCTTTCCGTTTTCAACTTGGATTGGATTCTGCAGTTAACCATTCAGATCCTAGTCAGTGGGGACTTGATCATCCTTTGAGCCCTTCGCTTAACGAAATGCATTGGGGTTGGGCTGGTGGTTACATATTTAATGTAATCGAAGGTTATTACACCAACAATACGGCGAATGCAGGTTTCTCATTTCACATCGCTTTGGAACGCAATTCTAGGGTGTTTTCTTTTGTTCAAAATTATGATATCGACAGCGACAAAAGATTTGTATTTAACCTGTATGCAAACAAATATTTTAGCAATGCGATTAACTACAGTTTAAAAACGGATGGTTCATTTTCGCACTCCGGAGATGTTGATCCGGTAATGGATAAATTTATACAAAACTTAAACGGGATATTCGAATTAAAAAGTATTAAGTAATGAGATTCAAGTTTTTGCTTATTCTTTTTTGCTCAGCAATTTTAATTATTAAAAGCTGTAAAAAAGACCAAGAGATTCTTACTTCAGATAGTCAACCTACGCCTTATGTTTTAACCCATAAAGCAGGTATGCCTCCATTTGCTTTGCCAGCGGATAATCCGTTGACCAACGAAGGCGTGCTTCTAGGTCGCATGTTGTTTTACGACCCAATAGTGTCGCTAGATAGCAGTATTTCTTGTGCATCATGTCACCGTTTGGACTTAGCCTTTACCGATGGTTTGAAAGTTGGCAAAGGGATACGCGGTCAAATATTGGGGCGTAATTCTATGCCATTGTATAATTTGATGTGGCAGAAGAAGTTTTTCTGGGACGGACGGGCTAAGACCCTAAGAGAGCAAGTATTGATTCCAATACAAGCCCACAATGAAATGGATATGAATTTGTATGATTTGGCAGTAAAATTAGGCAAGAGTAAACGCTATGCCACAGCTTTTCAAAAAGCATTTCCAAATCAAGCCATGAGCCCTGAATATGTCAGCAAAGCTTTGGAACAATTTTTAATTACCCTCATTTCATTTAATGCACCAATTGACCAATTGCACAATAGGACAGATACTTTAAATGTTATTAGCGCTTCAGCCTTAAGAGGCTTGCAAATTTTTATGAAACCTGTTGAGAATGGGGGAGCTGACTGCTTCCATTGCCACAGCAACAACCCGTTTTTTGGCAACAACAGTGTGAGTGGTTCGATGGCAAACAATGGACTGGATTTTCAATTTGGTGACAATGGTTTTGGTAGTGTTACTGGTAATAGTTTAGACAACGGGAAATTCAAAATTCCTTCACTTAGAAATATTGCGGTAACTGCACCTTATATGCACGATGGGCGTTTTGATAATTTGGAAGAGGTAATAGACTTTTATTCAAGTGGAATTAAGTTGAATTCACCCAACCTTGACATCAACATACTTTCCCATGGCAAACAATTGAATTTAACCCAACAGCAAAAAGACGATATTGTTGAGTTTTTGAAAACCTTAACTGACCAGTCGTTTTTAACCAACCCAGCCTTTAAAACACCCTTTTAGAGGTTTGGTTTTTAGCCAATGGTAAATCAAAAGTGCGAGGCTTATTGCGTAAAGCATAGAGATAAACTTTTGATGATAAATGAGCGTGCCATAGTTTTCTAGTTTTAAGATTTTACATATCGATTCTAAGCTTAGGGCATAGGCTAAACTTAGCAATATCCATTGCCCCCAAGCACCATAGAGAAATGCCAATGCGGTAGAAAAGATCAAGGCGCTGTGTATATAGCGCTCGTGCATTTGTGTGTTAAAATAGAAGAAAAACAAAGCGATTAAACTAGAACTTAACAGTATTGTTTTCAATTCAGTGTTTGCTTGTTCTTTGCCTAACAAACGTTTGGTGCTTTGCATGAGCAAGGGAAATAAAATTAATGCAGAGCTGGAAATAAACAGCGTTAATCCTACTTGCTTATGGGTTAGTCCGAAAACAAAAATGCTAGAGTCACTTACAAACATTAAATTTCCTTCGTAAAACAAATACCAAAAGTTATAGGCATTCATGCTGATAGAAGGGTAATAGTCCATAGACCCTTTGGCAGTTTCCCATACATTCCAAGCATTGCCAGCCAATATAAATGGGGACAGTATTAATGTTTGTAAAACGACTAGTAATAGCAATGCTTTTAGAAGCTTTTTTATGTTTAATGATTCTGTCAATAAAGCCAATAAAATGGGTAAGAAAATGATGCCTTGAAGTTTGAAGTTTATGGCCAATAAAAACAGAACTAAGGCCAGTATTGGTTTTTGTTTGTGAGCGGCAAGTATAGAGGTAAAGACAAAGAAACTTAAGATGCCATCCACTTGGTTCCAAACAAAAGAGTTGTAAATAAAGCCAATGTTTAATAGGCCAAGTAAGAAAAATTTCCAACGCTGGTTTTCTTTATCAATTATTTGGGTTAGAATAAAAATAGAGGCAACATCAAAAAGTATACTTATTGATTTTAAACAATAGGTCATCTCGAACAAAGAAGCTTTAGGAATTAGTATGGCATAGATTTTCAAGACGTATAAATAGAGGGGCAGATAATTGATAACACTGTCTGAATTATAGGCAGCGGCTAAGCCTTTGTTTTGAATGATTTCAGCCCACAATCCCCAACAATAGTTGTCCCAATCGTGTCCTTGTTTTGGTGCTAAGAAGACAAGAACCAAATAAGTAATTACAGCAAGTAAGGGTAGTAAGTATTTATTTTTTGCCATTTATCTTGACTTTCCAAGCATTTTCTCTTGCAATTAAAACGGTGTAATTGTATAAAGCTGGAATACTGTCTTTAAAACGGTTGCCATAAAAGACAATGTCATTTGCGTTCAGTTTGTGCAAATCACCTCTTATGATGTTCGGATTGCTTTGAGAATAGAAATAAAACTCTGCGTCGTAAGGTGCAGCAATGTATTGCGTTTGATTCTTGCCCTTGTATTCTCTTAATAAATCGCTCAACTCATAATGGGTTTGATCGAGCAACAGACCTTTTCTCTTGGTTATAAATTCAAATTTATCAATAACAGGAAAAGCCAATAGGCCAATAACGACTAGGCTGAAAACAGTTTGAAAAATATTGTTCTCAAATCTTTCATATAAATAATAAAGGCCGAGTACCAAGATAATACTGATTAGAGGCAACAATGGCATATCGTACCAATGTATTCTAGTTTGAGCAATACTGATGATTATAAGATAGGCAATGAAGAAAATGCTGTAGTAACGCCAAGTTTTGCTTTTCCCAATTAACCCAAATATAAGTGCTATTGGAAGTAAATAAATAAAATAATTAAATCTAAAGTCAATTAAATTGACCAAATAGTAATACCAAGTGGCACTGTGTCCTTCAATTGGATTAGCGAATCGACCTATAAAGTCATTTTCTAAAATTATGTTGATATAGCCCGGGACTTCTAATTCCCT
>JAOASJ010000103.1 GCA_030158725.1 Bacteroidia bacterium | reverse complement strand
AATACAAAATACGGGGTAGTATATTTCCCGTATATTAATCTGGTATTAAATTTTCGAAACCATGTACAAAATTTCTCGACCCATTTCGCGCACCTTCATGTCGTAAGCACCTGCTTCATGAACGGTGTCATCGTAATCTTTTGGATCTAGATAAGGCAAAGAAAAACGTTTTCCTCCTACTACCACTGGACATGCTTCATCGGCCTGCGAACACACCATAAGAGCTATGAAATTTTTCTGAGGGTTATAACTTTCGTCGTAGCGCTTCGAGTAATGTATGTCTAGTCTGTAATCGTTGTCAGAAACCGGTATGTAAAACTTCGGATTGTCGTTCATGTCCAACTGATTGACTTTAAATCCCGCCCGCTTAATGGCCAAGACCATGCGGTGGTTGAAAGCCGTGGCTTCTGTTCCACCAGAATAGGTAAATATATTTTGAATTCCGTAATGCATGGCAGCTGCCTTTAACCACAATTGCCCCAAATGGCTGCGGCGTGAATTGTGGGTGCATACTACCGTTACATCTGCGCGGTTAAACTCCTGAATGTTTTCAAGTATCACACCAGCCAATTGTTCCAATTCTAACTTTCTATTGTCTTCGATTAAATGCCATTCGGCCTCTAATTCTTTAATTAGATTTTCTGTTTCAGGGTATAAACTCATGCGTATAATTTCTTTCTTAAATAAAATGCAAAACGAACCAATAATATCAAAGCGGGTACTTCAACCAAAGGACCAATAACACCAGCAAATGCTTGTCCGCTGTTGATGCCAAAAACACCAATTGCAACGGCTATTGCCAATTCAAAATTATTGCCCGAAGCGGTAAAAGAGATCGATGCATTTTCTGCATAAGTGGCGCCAAATAATTTGCCCATAAAAAATGTTAGGGTAAACATTATGGCAAAGAATATCACCAAGGGCAAAGCCACAATTAAAACATCTTTTGGTATGTCTACAATCATTTCACCTTTGAGGCTAAACATCAAGACTATGGTGAGCAATAAAGCAATTAATGTAATGGGAGAAACTTTGGGAATAAACTTGGTATTAAACCAGGTCTCGCCTTTGTGCTTAATTAAAAAGTAACGGCTCAAAACAGCAGCTGCAAAAGGAACACCGAGGTATAAGCCTACGGTTTGTGCAATATCAGACATTTGTATGTTTAAGTGCAAACCTTCAAAACCAAACCAAGGCAACATGATTTCCAAATAAAAGTAAGCATAAGCACTAAAGAAAAACACTTGAAGCAAACTGTTGATGCCGACCAAACCGGCAACGTATTCGCGGCTACCTTCTGCCAATTCGTTCCACACAATCACCATGGCTATGCATGGGGCCAAACCGATAAGAATTAATCCAGTCATGTATTCAGGATAATCTTTTAAAAATGTGATGGCCAAAACAAACATTAAAAACGGCCCAATTATCCATGTTATAAAAAATGACAGAGACAATAATTTTATGTTTTTAAACACCTTAGGTATCTCTGAAAACTTAACCTTTACCAATGGTGGATACATCATTAATATTAGTCCGATGGCCAAAGGAATATTGGTAGATCCATTGGAAAACGATTGTATAAAACCAGCACTCGATGGAATAAAATAACCAATACCAACGCCTAAAGCCATGGCAGAGAAAATCCATAAAGTTAGGTAGCGGTCTAAAAAACCCAAACGCTTTTGTTTTCCCGTCGGATAAATCTGTTTCTCCATAATTAACAACATCCGCCACCCGGCGTGCAACAAGAATTAGAATCGCCATTCACCACCAATTCAGACAATTTAACTTTGCGTTTTTCTTGAGGAATGCCACAAGAATCAGAGGCCAAGCAGTCGGTAAACTTAGGCATTAAAACAAACGACTTGCCATTAAAAGCCAAACTGTATTTGCCTATGGTATTGGCTTGGTATTCCACTTCCACTTCGCGGTCTTCAATACCCAATACCTTTTCTGAAAGTGCAATAATGTTTAATAGTTTTACAGGCGCCAAACGGTGGTCGGTGTCATTGGCATTCCACAATTGAAAACTCACTAAGTTTTCATTGCGCACGGTACCTCCACAATCTATAAAATGTTTGTGAACAGAACCTACTTCTGTTACATGAAAATGCTCAGGTACTTTTGTGCCATCTTGCAACTCAAATTGCACTTGCTCTAGGCCATGCAATTTTTCTTTTATTTCTGATAATAACATATTGATATTTTTTAAATTTAAGTTTCTTTTTAGTTGTGCCGCCTTAGCAACATTTCTTGTTTATTTTGTCTGAGACCTTTCCAAGATAAGCCTGCAATTTCGCAATGGCTGTTTCTTCCACACAATAGCAAATGGCCTTTCCTTCTATACTGCCTTTAATAAGTCCCGCGTTTTTCAATTCCTTTAAATGTTGCGATACGGTTGGTTGTGCCAAAGGCAAAACATTTACAATATCACCACAGATACACGCATCAACACTCAATAAATAGTCAATGATTGCAACGCGGGCAGGATGCGCCAAGGCTTTCATCATGACAGCAATCTCGTTGTGTGCTTCGCTAAACGCGTCTGTTTTGGTAATTCCCATTTATTATATTTTGATATTGCAATATTACGATAATAAACTTGAATAAAAAAGAGAATTCGCATTCTCTTTTTTTAATATTATCTTGACAAAACAATTTTAACGGGTTTGTATCCTTCGGTTTTAATCCAATACACACCGTTTGTTAAGCTATGTAAATCAAGTTCAGCACTTTGCTTAAACAGCAAAACCGTTTGTCCCAATTGGTTAACAATTTCGCCACTTATAGTTTCAGAAAAACTCAAGACCTCTGCGTTAAGCGGATTTGGATAAACGGTAAAAGCAGCGTCTTTTTCGCTATGAAAACCTGATTGCAAATCAATATCTAAAACATAAAGCGCTGCACCAACATTGCCTTTATAGAAAGCAGGGAAATAGAGCTTGTTTGCCAATTCAAAATACTTAAACCCTAACACATTCAATGGATTCTTTTTGTTTGATGAAGGGAACAATACACTGCGGGTTCCATTCTCAGTCCCATCGCTAATCCAAACTTGATTATCTCCCATACTTACAGCACTAAACACCATTAGACCTTTGAATATTATCGGTGCACTTACATATGATGAAGCCACTCCTGGATTAATGTCTTTCACCAAGGTTTGGGTACTGGAATTTAAATCTGTTCGCCACAATTCAAAACCACCAATACCATCGTTTAAAGAATAATACATGTAGTTGTTAAAGACCAATAAACTTTCTGGTCGGTTAACAAAGAGTTGAGGATTCTTATTGGTTAGTGCTTTGGTGTTGTTTGAGCTGCCATCGCTCATCCACAATTCATAGCCATCTGTGCCATTGTTGGCAGTGAAGACCAATTGGTTTTTAAATTGTATAAAATCGCGTGGACTGCTGTTGCCACTTGTATTGATCACTTTCAATAGCGATGTTCCTGCCAAGGTTCCATTGCTCGACCACAACTGATCGCCATTTACTGGATCAAAACCACTGAAGTACAATTTTCCATTAAAAATAAATAGTTTAGAATTTACAAAATGAAAATCTTTATACCCTTGTACTTGCGAGAAGGCAACGGTTGCAGACTCACTGCCATCAGAGGCATACAATTGATACATGGCATTTTTAGTGTAGGCCTCAAAAGTCAATTTGCCATTGTAAACAATAAAGTTATTTGGGTTTGAAGAAGACACCCCTGTGTCTATGTCTTTGAGCAATAAAGTAGAATTAATACTTCCATCTGAATGCCATAACTCTTGACCGTGTAAACTGTCATTGGCTGAGAAATACACTTTATCATTGTAAATGGTTAGTCCTTTAATATTTGAACCATTTTTACCCGGATAAATGTCCTTTAATAATTTTGTTCCAGAGGCTGTACCGTCGGACGACCACAACTCGAGACCATGGTTGAGGTCTTCTGCTGAGAATATTATTTGATTGCCCAAAACGATGGCTTCAGAAGGATTAAAAAGCGTGGTGCTCAATAATTCTAGTCTGTTGGAATCTGCAACATCTAGTGAATACAGAAAGTAGTTCCCATTATACGTTTGAACATTTGCAAGAATTAACTTGCCATTTAAGGAACAAAGAATTTTGGGAGGATGGGATAGATCAAAACTGTCGATGTTGATGTCTTGAACTAAATCAATTTTAAATTTTTGAGCAAATACATGCTGGCTTAAAAAAGCGGAGAAAACAAGTAATAAATATTTCATAACAAATCGTAATAGTATTACGAATATAGAAATAAATTATGGACAAAAAAAAAGAGAACCTAAGTTCTCTTTTTTAAATATTAACCTAAATACGTTTTTAGGATTTTGCTTTTTGACGATTTACGCAAACGTCTAAGCGCTTTTTCTTTGATTTGACGAACACGTTCACGGGTCAATCCCACTTTCTCAGAAATATCTTCAAGGGTGTGCGCTGGTCCGCCATCTAGTCCGTAGTAGTAACGCAATACATCGCGTTCTTTTTCCGACAAGGTAGAGATCACACGGTTGATTTCTTTTTGCAAAGATTCGTTCATCAATGGAACGTCTGGGTTAGGCTCATCGTTATTGTCCAACACACCCAATAAGGTATTGTCTTCACCTTCGGTCAATGGTGCATCTATAGATAAGTGTCTACCGCTTGACTTCAATGCATTTTCTACTTCAATGATTGGAATTTCCAATACTGTTGCGATTTCTTCTGCGGTTGGTTCACGTTCAAATTCTTGTTCCAATTTCGCAGCAGCAGCGCTGATACGACCAATTGAACCAACTTTATTTAATGGCAAACGAACAATACGTGATTGGTCAGCCAAAGCTTGAAGAATTGATTGACGGATCCACCATACAGCGTATGAAATGAATTTAAAACCACGGGTTTCATCAAAACGTTTAGCTGCTTTAATCAAACCTAAGTTGCCTTCATTGATTAAGTCACCCAAAGTTAACCCTTGGTTTTGGTATTGTTTACTAACAGATACAACGAATCTTAAGTTGGCATTCACCAAACGCTCAAGAGCTGCTTGATCACCTTCGCGAATTCTTCTTGCCAATTCCACTTCTTCTTGTGCATCGATCATTTGCACTTTAGAAATTTCGTTCAAATACTTGTCTAATGATTTGTTTTCGCGGTTGGTAAACTGTTTGGATATTTTAAGCTGTCTCATGATTCTATTGGTTGGTCTGTAAAAAATTACAAAGGTTGCAAATATACCCTTTTTATGCGATAAACACACGATTTTAAAGGATTTTCCTGCTCTTCCTTAAGCAGCAAAAATCGAGCCAAACTGCCCAATTCATGCTATAATTTCCGATTAAAATTCCTGTCATCTTAAGCCAAAGTCTCTGAAATTGAGCTGTAGTTTCTTTTTAAACATATCAGTATTTCAGTTAAATTTGCATTTAATAAAGGCTAGCTTTATTTCAATTTATCCATAACATGTCAGTGAACACCACCATAAGAAATATCCTTAACCAACGCATCATGATTATTGATGGGGCTATGGGAACTATGATACAAACCTATAACCTAAGTGAAGAAGATTACCGAGGTGAACGCTTTAAAGACATTGATCAATTGGTTAAGGGCAACAACGACCTTTTGGTACTTACCCAACCTCAAATCATTTCTGATATCCATAAAGCTTTTCTTGAAGCAGGCGCTGACATTATTGAAACCAATACGTTTAATGCCCAATCTATTTCTTTGGAAGATTATAAAATGACAGACTTGGTGCATGAGCTTAACCTTGCTGCGGCAAAAATTGCCCGCGCAGCGGCTGATGAATACACGGCAAAGGACCCGAGCAAACCGCGTTTTGTCGCTGGTGCCATTGGCCCAACAAATAGAACTGCTTCTTTAAGTCCCGACGTTAACAACCCCGGTTACAGAGCGGTTAATTTCAATGACCTATGCAATGCTTACTCTGCACAAATGCGTGCATTAATTGAAGGTGGTGTTGACCTAATACTAATTGAAACCATATTTGACACTTTGAATGCCAAAGCGGCCTTGTTTGCCATTAACAGCATTAAAGACGAATTAAACATCGACATTCCTGTCATGATTTCTGGCACCATTACCGATGCCAGCGGACGCACGTTGAGCGGACAAACGCCAGAAGCTTTTTGGAACTCCATGTCGCATGGTGAAATTTTAAGCATTGGTCTAAACTGTGCTTTAGGTGCTAAAGACATGTTGCCGCATATTTCTGAGATAAGCAACGTGGCTTGGGTATATGTTACAGCTTATCCAAACGCTGGTTTACCAAACGAATTTGGTCAATACGACGAATCGCCTGAAGCCATGGCAAACGTGGTTGAGGAGATGATAAAAGAAGGCTGGGTAAATGTGGTTGGCGGTTGCTGCGGCACAAGACCAGAACACATTAAAGCCATCGCTGATCGCGCCAAATTATACAAGCCGAGACAAGTCCCTACTTTGGCAGAAGCCTAATGGAAAAATTAGCCAAGCTTAGCTCCATACTTTTTCATCCCTTAATTCTACTGAATTTTGGATTGTTTAGCGTTTTGCGCTACCACCCCTATTACGTCAGTAAATTTTACGACACCCATTTCTATACCATCAGTATGTTTATTGCAGTAAACACTTTGGTCATGCCATTGTTGAGTGTTTATTTATTAAAGAAGTTCGGGTTTATCGACGATTTCTACATCAGCAATCCTAAGCAACGCTTATTGCCTTATGGCATATTGGTTTTGTTGCTTGGCTTCACCATGTACCAATTGTATAAAATTGAATTAAACGGAATGCCTTTGGTATTCATGGGCGCTTCGGCAGTTAGTTTAATTTTTAACATCATCATCAACACCCGTTACACCATTAGCACACATGCCATAGGCGCGGGAGGTCTCATAGCCTTATACGCCTTCTTAACAGTACAAAAACATGTGTCTTCATTTAACATTTTATTAATTGCTGCCATATTAGCTGCAGGCATAAGCTTGTGGTCGCGCTTGTTTTTAAACGCCCATACTGAAAAACAAATTTACAGCGGATTGGCACTAGGGTTTTTGGTGGTATAC
>JAOASJ010000102.1 GCA_030158725.1 Bacteroidia bacterium | reverse complement strand
CTACTGAAGGTAGTTTGGCTGTTAACTTAGACGAAAATGCAAAAGGAATCTACTTGGTTAAAGTTACTATCAATGGTGTAACCACCACTAGTAAAATTACTGTAACCAACTAAACATAGTTAATTTCAAATTTCCTAAAGCCCCGACTATAAACGTCGGGGCTTTTTTATTACGCAAAAACTGCCCCTGATTGAAACGGCAGCGGCAAGGCTAAAATGCTTAATAGCGGCAGGCAATACAGGGCGGCGTGGCAACAAGCCATGAATTGACAAGCCGATATAAGCAAAGTAGACTTGGCCTAAAGTGAAAAGCAGGAAAAAGGCTTAGATAAAACTTAGAAAAATCAAATAAGATAGGTAGTTGTTAGTATGGTATTATATTTGAATCATGCAAAGTATGCGTTACTTCTTTTTAATTACGATAACCCTTATATGTATGTCGGCGGCAAAGAAACCCAGCAATCCGGCTGATTTCACTGTTATACGGGCAGAAAAACAAATGTTTTATGGCGGAGTGGCGGGTAGTCCAGTCGTAACGACTTATACTTTATTCGCTAAGGCGAGAGTTAAACAGGTAATAAGCGTTGATTCAGGATGGGCAGAAGGCAAGGCAGATCAGGCTGTAATTTTATTAGATAGCGGAAAAACTTGCCAAAGAAAAACGGTGAAAATCGGAGAAATAGTGCGTATTCAGTTTCAAATTAAAACAGCAAGCAGCATGGGTGGAGGCGATAATCAATGGCAAATACCCGGAAGTGTGGAAAGTAAATCGCCAGCAGGTGTTAAAAACTCATTGTGTATTCGCTACAAAAGCAGCAAACGCAAATATCTAACAATCAACACAATAAAAGTATTGCCTCCGATTTTCGGGCAATAAATAATGAAATATGCACCTTACATTTATGAACAATTAAAATATTTTGGACATATTGTTTGTATTTCCAATTAAAAAGTCTAATTTTGCAGTCCAAATTTTTTAAAAAGCATGTACGCTATTGTAGAAATTGCAGGCAAGCAATTCAAGGTTGAACAAAACAAATATATTTATACCCACCGCCTAAGTGGGGATGAAGGATCATCTATTACTTTTGACAAAGTGATGTTGGTAGATAACAGTGGTAAAATCTCTGTTGGCTTACCTAACATAAAAGGTGCATCAGTAACTGGTAAAGTTATGGAGCATCTTAAAGATGATAAAGTTCTCGTTTTCAAGAAAAAACGTAGAAAAGGTTATAAAAAGAAAAACGGTCATAGACAATACTTGTCTAAGGTCTTAATTGAATCCATTAACGCATAATAATAAATTAAGAAATGGCACACAAGAAAGGCGCGGGTAGTTCGAAGAACGGACGTGAGTCGCATAGTAAAAGATTAGGTGTAAAAATCTATGGTGGTCAAGTGATTAAAGCTGGCAACATCATTGTACGTCAAAGAGGTACAAAACACCACCCATCTGACAATGTTGGTATTGGAAAAGACCATACCTTATTTGCATTGACTGATGGTATCGTTAAATTCACCAAAACAAGAAACAACAGATCATTTGTTTCAGTATTAACCGCTGAAGCATAATATAATTCAATCGTATGCATTTATCATCACAAGAGAAAAAAGATATTTTCCAAAAGTTTGGAGGTTCTGAAACCAATACTGGTTCTACAGAAGGACAAATTGCATTGTTCACCGAAAGAATCAATTTCATCACTGGCCACTTGAAAGTAAATCGTAAAGATTTCGCTTCTGAGTTAAGTCTTGTTAAATTGGTTGGTAAAAGAAGAGCTTTGTTAGACTATTTAGCTAAACAAGACATCTTCAAATACCGTGACCTAATCAAAGCATTGGGTATCAGAAAGTAATCCAAAAACTTTTTACATTTTATTCAAAAAGCCCCCGATTTTCGAGGGCTTTTTTTGCTTTTTGAAAAGCAGCAATAACAATAAAATAATTTAATTTATGAGTAATAAACCTAAAGGATTCCGTAGCTCGCTTGACATGGGCAACGGTAAATCGATCGAAATTGAAACTGGCATTTTGGCCAAGCAAGCCGATGGTAGTGTTGTCGTTAAATGCGGCGATACCATGATTCTTGCTTCTGTAGTTTCAAACAAAGATGCAAAAGAAAACGTTGATTTCCTTCCTCTATCTGTAGACTATCAAGAAAAATTCGCCTCTGTAGGCCGTATCCCTGGTAGTTTCCACCGCCGTGAAGCCCGTTTAACTGATTATGAGATCTTAGTATCTAGAATCGTTGACAGAGCTATCCGTCCCCTATTCCCTGAAGATTACCACGCTGACACGCAAGTAATCATCACCCTTATGAGCAGCGACAAAAACTTCCCACCAGATTGTTTGGTTGGTCTTGCCGCTTCATCAGCCTTAATGGTTAGTGATATTCCTTTCCAAGGTCCTATTTCTGAAGTACGTGTAGCTAAAATCAATGGTCAGTTGGTTATCAACCCAACTGAATCTGATATGGTTAATTCAACCTTAGAATTAATTGTTTCTGGTACAGCACATGACATCAACATGGTAGAAGGTGAATGTAACGAAGTAAGTGAATTAGAAATGGTAGAAGCCATTAAATTCGCTCACGAAGCCATCAAAAAACAATGCCAAATGCAATGGGATTTATGCGAGCAAATGGGTGGCAGAAAGCCAGCTAGAACGTATAGCCATGAGAACAGCGACTTAGAACTTAAAAAACATATCTGGGAAACTACCTACGATAAAGTATATGCAGTAGCAAAAAGCGGTGCACCTAAATCAGAAAGAAGTGCAAACTTCAAAGCGATTATCACCGAGTACCTTTCTACAATGAGTGAAGAGGATTTGAAAGCAAAAGAATTCTTAGCTAAAAAATACTACCACCAAGTTGAGAAAGAAGCTATGCGTAAAATGATTCTTGATGAAAGCATCCGTTTGGATGGCAGAAAACTTGATGAAGTTCGCCCAATCTGGTCAGAAGTTGGTTACTTACCTGCTGCGCACGGTTCTGCTGTGTTCACTAGAGGAGAAACTCAATCTGTTACCACAGTTACCTTAGGTGGTAAATTGGATGAGCAATTATTAGATGCTCCAATGTTGAATGGCTATAGCCGTTTGATGTTGCACTACAACTTCCCTGCATTTTCAACTGGTGAGGTAAGACCAAACCGTGGACCAGGAAGACGTGAAATTGGACATGGTAACCTTGCCCTTAGAGGTTTGAAAAAAGCATTACCTAGCGCTGAAGAAAACCCATATGTTATCAGAATTGTAAGTGATATTTTAGAATCTAATGGTTCTTCAAGTATGGCTACAGTTTGTGCTGGTAGCTTGGCTTTAATGGATGCTGGTATCAAAATCAAAGGTGGTGTTAGCGGTGTTGCAATGGGCTTAATCAGCGACGAAGCAACAGGCAAATACAAAATCTTAACTGATATCTTAGGTGATGAAGACCATTTAGGTGACATGGACTTTAAAGTTGTTGGTACTGCTAAAGGTATCACTGCTTGTCAAATGGACATCAAAATAAACGGTTTGAAATGGGAAATGCTAGAAGAAGCATTAGAACAAGCAGGTAGAGGTAGAGCTCATATCTTAAACGAAATGAACAGCACCATCAATTCTGCTAATGACGATTACAAACCACATGCTCCACGTATCGAACGTATAACCATTGACAAAGACCAAATCGGCGCCGTTATCGGACCTGGAGGAAAAGTTATTCAAGGCATACAAAAAGACACCAATACCACCATCTCAATTACTGAGGTAGACAACCACGGTATTGTTGAAATCTTATCTGAAAATGCTGAGAACATGGCTGCTGCAAAACGCGTGATCAAAGGTATCGTTGCAGTTCCAGAAGTTGGTGAAGTATATGAAGGAAAAGTAAGAAGCATCGTTGAATTTGGTGCTTTCGTTGAAATACTTCCAGGTAAAGATGGCTTATTGCATATCAGTGAAATCGATTGGAAACGTATCCCTAAAATGGATGGCATTTTCAAAGAAGGTGATATCGTAAAAGTTAAATTGGTTGAAGTAGATAAAAAGACTGGTAAATTAAGACTTTCAAGAAAAGCTTTAATGCCAAAACCAGAAAACGAAGAAGGCAAAACACAAGCCTAATCGTTCTCCCATATTTAAAGCCGTGTTAGTATTAACACGGCTTTTTTTGTTTCACACATTTTACAGAAATAAATTGTGGTTTTCCTGTCTAAAAATAAGCTAGTGAAAACATACTGCCAATTCTGCATTAAATGTTTAAATTTGTCGCTACCCTTGAATAAAGTCATCATTTTTTCGGCCCCATCAGGCAGTGGCAAAACCACTGTTGTGAACCACTTGCTTTCAATTATGCCAGAGCTTGGTTTTTCAGTTTCCGCAACTACACGCAAACCACGCCCTCATGAAGAACATGGAAGAGAATACTACTTTCTTGAACAAAGTGATTTTGAAACCAAAGTGGCCAATGGCGAATTTCTTGAACACGAAGAAGTTTATACCGGCATTTTTTATGGCACATTAAACAGTGAAGTAGAGCGTTTATGGTCGCTGGGAAAAACCGTTATTTTTGATGTAGACGTAGCGGGTGGATTGCGCATTAAACAAAAATATGGAGACAATGCCTTGGCTATTTTCTTGCGTCCGCCTAGCATCGACATCCTAATGGATAGATTAAGAAAACGCAGCACTGAAGTAGAACACCAATTGCAAATGCGTATTGACAAAGCAAATTTCGAATTGCAGTTTGCCGACCAATACGATCTTGTATTGATAAATGATGTTTTAGAAGAAACACTAGCAAAAGCAGAATCAATCGTTAGAGATTTTATCGCTAAATAATATGAAAACAGGTCTATTTTTTGGATCGTTCAATCCCATACATTTGGGCCATTTGAGTATCGCTCAATACATACTGAATGAGACCGATATTCAAAAAATAAAATTCATAGTATCTCCGCACAATCCTTTAAAGGATAAAGACAGTTTGATGGATGCAGAATTGCGTTTGGACATGCTGCGTTTGAGTATAGCCGACAATGTGCATTTTGAAGTTAGCGACATTGAATTTACATTACCGACGCCTTCGTATACCTTTCAAACCTTAGAAGCCTTAAAAGCAAATCCAAGCAAACATTGCATCATAATGGGTACGGATGCATTGGAGCGTTTGGCTGAATGGAAAGAAGTTGAAAAAATTCTAGCCTTCCCTATTTATGTTTACAAGCGTTCGGAAACTTTCGTGCATCCTTTTCCTGGCCACCCAAATATTACGGTATTAGACTCCCCTATTTTAGATATTTCTGCAACGCAAATCCGTGATTTAATGAAAGAAAGAAAGAATATCAAATATTTGGTGCGCGATGAGGTCATCAATCTCTTAAAATTATATTAAGTTTGCAACATGTCATTAGGTTTTGAGATTAAAACTGCGGCTCAGTACGCATCAGAGGGAAAAACACCTGAAGTATTATTTTATGTTGGTTGTGCTGGTAGTTTTGACGAGCGTGCACAAAAAATCACCAAAGCATTTGCAAAAATTCTTCACCATTGTAATATTGATTTTGCCATATTGGGCAACGAAGAAGGTTGCACTGGTGATCCGGCAAAACGCGCAGGCAATGAATTTTTATTTCAAATGTTGGCGATGAACAATATTGCTGTGATGAATGGCTATGGCATTAAGCAAATTGTTACCACCTGCCCGCATTGTTTTAATACCTTGAAAAACGAATACCCTTCACTGGGTGGAAATTACCAAGTGATGCACCACACACAATTTTTACAAAACTTGATCAACAATGGTCAATTGAAAGTAGAAGGCGGTGCGTTTAAAGGAAAGAAAATAACTTACCACGACTCTTGTTATTTAGGTCGTGCCAATAGCGAATACATTGCACCCCGTTCTGTTTTAGAAACATTGGATGCAGAACTGGTGGAAATGAAACGCTGCAAGACCAATGGTTTTTGCTGCGGAGCTGGTGGCGCTCAAATGTTCAAAGAAGCTGAAAAAGGCAACAAAGAAGTTAATATAGAACGTGCAGAAGAGGCAGTGGAAACCGGCGCTAGCATAATTGCTGCCAATTGTCCTTTTTGTATGACCATGTTGCGCGATGGCGTAAAACACCAAAACAAAGAAGCTGAAGTTGAGGTACTCGACTTGGCTGAATTGGTGGCAAGAGCCAACGATTTATAAGCAGCATTAGTGCTTGTAGATTAATTAATACCCTGCATCTTATACCTAAATTCGTTTATATTTGTTTCAAATTATGAGCGAACTTTTAATCAAAAATACCATTACAATTAATGCCCCTGCTTCAAAAGTTTGGGATGTGTTGTGCAAACCAGAATTTACCAAAATTTACATGTTCGGATGCGAGACCGTATCTGAATGGACTGTTGGCAGTGAATTGCTTTGGAGAGCCAATTACGAAGGCAAAGACATGGTGTTTGTGAAAGGCCATATTCTAGAAATTTCAGCACCTCAAAAATTGGTGTATTCAGTATTCGACCCCAACTCTACTATGGAAGATATTCCTAGTAATTATTTACATGTTACCTATTTGCTTGAGGAAGATAAACAGTCAACCATATTGACCGTTACCCAAGGCGATTACAACACCGTAGCAGAAGGCGAAAGACGCTACAATGAAAGCTATAACAATGGCGAAGGATGGAATCCTATATTGGTACAAATCAAAGCCCTTGCAGAGCAATAGGAAATCTTGCGCTGAGACGCCAAACTAATAATAATCAATTATGGCCTACGACGAACATTTAGCTGATCGCATACGTGAACGTTTGCAAGACCTTACAGATGTTTATGAAAAAGAAATGATGGGCGGCTTGGTCTTTATGGTAAACGATAAAATGTGTGTGGGCATCATCAAAGATGAAATGATGTGTCGAATTGACCGCAGTTTGCACGAAATGCTGGTCGAAAAAAACGGATGCAGAACCATGGAGTTTACCAAGAAACCTATGATAGGTTATGTCTTGGTAGAAGAATCCGCAATGCGGTCAGATGTAGAGTTTAACTATTGGATAGAGCTTTGTCTTGAATTTAATCCCATGGCAAAAGCCAGCAAAAAAAGAAGTGCTAAAAAAGACAAGCATGTTTAAAATAC
>JAOASJ010000101.1:96810-126576 GCA_030158725.1 Bacteroidia bacterium | reverse complement strand
ATTTATAGTTGAACAAGGTAATTGCTATAAATGTTCAAAGGGTAGTACATCAAAACAGACATCATTAAAGTAAATTAAAAGGCAGATAGAGGGAAATTAATACTTAATTGTTAATCTGGATTCATAAATGTGTTTGGCATTTATTTATTGGTCTTAGATTGTGGACTTTTCAAAATAATACAAATAAAGCCACCCGAGGGTGGCTTTATCATATACAAAAACTAATAAATACCTAATGAAAAATTACTGAACAATAAGCCTTACAACTTCTTTGGTTTGTTCATTGCTCATCACAACGAAATACAAACCTTTAGAAAGTTCACTTACCATTGCAATTTGATCAATTACACCTTCAGACACCATAATACCAGTCTGAATATTGTATACTTGATAACTGTTGAAAATTGAAGAATTAATTGTTACCTGACCATTGCTTGGGTTAGGATAAACTGAGAATTCATTTTCAGCTGTGTTATTAACTAAGAAACAAATTTTAGATAAAGTAATTGTACCGTTCATATCAACTTGCTGTAAACGGTAATAATTCTTAGCGACTGGAAACTCATCGATGAATGAGTATTCAGATACATTGGTTGTATTGTTACTTGCCACTGTTCCTAATTTATTCCAGTTCATACCATCTTCACTTTTCATCACATTAAAGTGACTTGTAGCTTCTTCCTGAACTGTTGACCATTTAACTAATACTGCACCATTATTAAACTCAGCTTTAAAGTCTAAAAGTGTTAAAGGCAGTGCAGCTAATACATTCGCATTCATTTTGACTTTGTTACTCATAAAGGATCCCTGAAGAATACTGAAAGTGAAAGCTCTTACTCCAGCATTTGGGCTACAATCGGTTGTGATATAACCAAAAGCATTTAACATACTTTCTGTCTGTGCCACAGTAACTTTAGCGCCTGTTCTGAAGAAAACAAGTGTACTTGCTGAGCCAGAAACTCTTGGTATTACTCTATAAGTTACACCTTTAAATACTAAGTTAGGGATTATGGTTGAATTTGTAAAATTCAATCTGATTGTATCACCTGAGCTAGATGAATCGATAACTAAACGCTCACTTGCACCATCTTTAATATCAGAAGTATTGAAAGAAAAATAGATTGAATCAATAGTAGTTGATGAAATAGTATTGGAAGTATTTAAGGCCAATTCTTTGATAATATTACAATTTGAAATATTGGTGGTTGCAATGAAGGCTGTATCACCATTATACAACTCGATTTTCGGAGCAGAAATGACAGTTGGAGTTGCTGTCCATGCTGGACCAAAACCAAAATCTAGAAAATAATAAGCTGCACCGCTTCCACCTGCACCTACGGAAATTTCAAAACTACTGATAGATGCATAATAAACTCTAATTCTGGTCTTATCATCAACGACACTCTGACTATTGGTGGTAGTGTTTGAACTAAACGTCGTTTTATTATCAGTTACATTGTAAGCAGTTTGAATAAATCCACCTGTGGTAGTCTGGTATTGTGAGGATGTGAATCCTCCAAATGCTGCGAATTGGTTGGAGTTAGATCCACCATTTCCATCAATATCATAGGTGTTGATGTATACATTTTTTAAAACAACTGGGGTTCCAGTATTGCTAACATTACTGTATGTGCCACCGGCAATAAATTCAAACCTGAATTTCGCACTACCACCAGTATTGTTCCAGTTGAAAGTAGGAGCGAAGAAACTATCTTCGTTGGAAGTCATACCTGTACCAGTGGTAGAACTGTAATCAAATGGAATTGTGTTATTTGGAGCATTGGCCGGCAAAGTGAATGTACCACCGGTTAAACTAAGAGTCGTTACAATACAATCAATGTTTTGTGTACCAACTTTAACGACATTGGTGTAAAGGGTTTTGTTCCCAATTCCTTGACCGTTTGTTCCAACTTTGTGGGTTTTGTTAGCGGCTAAAAAACTGATAGTCTTTGCGTTAACATTGTAAACGTTCTGCGCCGTAACGGACGCACTCGTAATGGCCATTAATAAAATGGCAAATAATTTGAATTTCATGTATTTGTGTATAAGTGTAAATAGGGTGCAAAGATATTAGGTATTTTTACACAGAATTCTAACATTTTTTATACGTTAAAGTATTTTTCTCGAAAGTGTATATTTTTCTTTTAAAAACACAAACAGTCACTTTTTAACTGGTATTTTTTACTCAAATTAAATAATTTTTTACTAAAATTTAATGAAAAGCAATTTCTAACAAATCTAATTTTCTATTCACTTTTGTGGTTTCTAAAGTCTATATAAAAACCGCTGTATTTCTCAGAATAGGTATGGCATTTGAATGTTAGAATAAATTGATATGGAACTATTTGGCAAAAGACTGTAATAAACAACTTTAAAAACAGTGGAAAGAATCACTAAATATAAAAATATCTTTTTCAAAAGTAAATTAAAGGTAGAAAATATTTCGTATCAAAGTCTTTGTTGAGAACAATGGCTATAATGACGCTGTAAAAACAAGAAAGCCCGACCAAAGTCGGGCTTTCTTGAAACATTAAATTTATAATTATTTAGTTAAATCAAACCTGTCCAAATTCATCACCTTTACCCAAGCTTGGATAAAGTCATTTACGAATTTTTGCTTTGCATCTGCACTGGCATAAACTTCAGCCAAAGCACGCAATTCAGAGTTAGACCCAAATATTAAATCAACACGAGTAGCAGTGTATTTTACTGTTCCTGTTTTACGGTCAGTTCCTACAAATTCTTCTTTACTGTCTGAAGTTGCTGTCCAAACTGTATTCATATCCAACAAATTCACAAAGAAGTCGTTGCTCAACTGGCCCGGTTTTGAAGTAAATACTCCAAATTTATTTTGATTCCAATTAGAATTCAAAACCCTTAAACCTCCAATCAAAACAGTCATTTCTGGAGCAGTTAAAGTCAGCAATTGAGCTTTGTCAATTAACAATTCTTCAGAAGAAACAGTGTATTGAGATTGCGAATAATTTCTAAACCCATCGACCAAAGGTTCTAAAACAGCCATGTTCTTTAAGTCGGTTTGCTCTTGTGTTGCATCCATTCTTCCTGGAGTAAATGGCACTTGTACAATAAAGCCAGCGTCTTTTGCGGCCTTTTCTATAGCCACACAGCCACCCAACACAATAAGGTCAGCCATTGAAAGTTTCTTTTTAATGGACTTAGTATTAAAGTTTGTTTGAATACCTTTCAATATATTTAAGACAGAATCTAATTGTTTTGGATTGTTTACTGCCCAAGATCTTTGTGGTTGCAATTGAATACGAGCACCATTGGCGCCACCTCTTCTATCAGAACCACGGAAGGTAGATGCAGATGCCCAAGCAGTTGAAACCAATTGGCTAACGCTTAAACCAGAATTTAAAATATTGGTTTTTAATACTGCAATGTCTTTTGCATCAACCAACGGGTGGTTTAAGGCAGGAATTGGGTCTTGCCATATCAATGACTCCTTAGGTGCCTCTGGTCCAAGGTATAATGAGCTTGGACCCATGTCTCTATGTGTTAATTTGAACCAAGCCCTAGCAAAAGCATCGTTAAAAGCTTTTGGATCATTCATAAAACGTCTAGATATTTTTTCATATTCAGGATCAAAACGCAAAGACAAATCGGTGGTCAACATAGTTGGCAAGTGGTTGATGTTTGAATCAAAGGCATCTGGTATAATTTTGTCTGCATTTTTTGCTACCCATTGATGGGCACCAGCTGGACTCTTGGTCAATTCCCATTCATATTTAAATAAAATCTTAAAAAATGATTGACTCCATTGCGTTGGTGTGCTTGTCCATGTTACTTCCAATCCTGAGGTTATGGCATCTTTGCCTTTTCCAGTTTTGTATGTACTCTTCCAACCCAAACCTTGTTCTTCTATACTAGCACCTTCAGGTTCTACTCCAACATGTGATGCCGGACCAGCACCATGGGTTTTACCCAAAGTATGACCTCCAGCTATTAAAGCCACTGTCTCTTCATCATTCATACCCATGCGACCAAAAGTCTCTCTAATGTCTTTTGCAGCTGCTACAGGGTCAGGATTGCCGTTAGGGCCCTCAGGATTAACATATATCAATCCCATTTGAACAGCAGCCAAGGGATTTTCCAATTTGCGGCCTTCAGAATATCGTTTGTCTTCCAACCATTTCTTTTCCGAACCCCAATACACATCAAATTCTGGTTCCCAAACATCGCTTCGTCCGCCGGCAAATCCGAAGGTTGTGAAGCCCATAGATTCTAAAGCAACATTACCAGCCAAAACCATCAAATCTGCCCAAGAAATCTTGTTGCCATATTTTTGTTTAATAGGCCAAAGCAAACGTCTTGCCTTATCTAAGTTACCATTATCAGGCCAACTGTTTAAAGGTGCGAAACGCTGTTGTCCAGCTGTTGCGCCGCCTCTTCCATCTCCTGTTCTGTATGTTCCAGCACTATGCCAAGCCATACGAATAAACAATGGACCATAGTTTCCAAAGTCAGCAGGCCACCAATCTTGCGACTGGGTTAATACCGTTTTAATGTCAGTTTTTAATGCATAATAGTCTAAGCTATTAAAAGCCTTTGCGTAATTAAAGTTAGCATCCATAGGGTTAGACAAATCTGAATTTTGTCTTAACAGCTGTAGATTCAATTGGTGAGGCCACCAATCAGCATTTGTAGTACCTGACACTTTCGAAGGTGCAAGCATATTTGGTTTTGCGGTTTTGACACTTGAGTCACTATCTTCACTTTTACCCATGTGAAAAGGGCATTGTGAGATATCTCCTTCATGCGCCTGAGCATTTGCTGATATTGCAACAAATAAGCCCATAGTTAACAGTAATTTTTTCATCATTATTTTTGATTATAATGCTGCGAAGTTAGGAAGTACCATTATAGTCCAATCATCAATTCTTTCAATTCAATATTGATGAAATTTATATCAATTTAAAATGTTATAGAAATCACATATTTTCAATTGTACATATGATCACGAAAATATGGGCACAAAAAAACCCAACATTTTATTGTTGGGCTTTTGCGGTGTGGACGGGACTCGAACCCGCGACCCCTGCCGTGACAGGGCAGTATTCTAACCAGCTGAACTACCACACCGTTCTGGTTTTGAGGAGTGCAAAGATAAAAGAATTTATATAAAAACAAAAAAATTATGCTAAAATCTTTTCAGATTCTAAATCTAAGTTTTTGTCTAAGACTTTTGCAGTCCTTTTTAACTTGGTAACCAAGTCGTTAAATTGATCAAAGTACAAGGATTGGTCGCCATCTGACAAGGCTTCTTCTGGTTGATTGTGTACTTCAACCATAACACCATCAGCGCCAGCTAAAACTGCTGCCATAGACATTGGAACAACAATTTCTCTTAATCCTGTGCCTTGACTTGGATCAACAATTACAGGTAAATGGCTAACAGATTTCAATAATGGAACTATTCCTAAATCTAAAGTATTTCTAGTGGCATTCTCAAAAGTTCTAATACCTCTTTCGCAAAGCATAACTTTATCGTTTCCACCTGACAATATATATTCTGCAGCAAGCAACCATTCTTCCATGGTACTGCTCATACCCCTTTTTAACATTACAGGCTTATCAATTTTGCTCAAAGCGCGTAATAATTGATAATTCTGCATATTCCTAGTACCTACTTGTAGAATGTCAGCATACTGATATACTTCATCTACCAAATTGGTATCCATTACCTCTGTAATAACAGACATTCCGTATTTATCTGCGGCATTTCGCATTAATATCAAACCATCTTTCTTTAACCCTTGAAATGAATATGGTGAAGTCCTAGGTTTATAAGCTCCACCTCTAAGTATTTTAACATTTTGCTTGCTTAAAAATTCACAAATAGTAAAAATTTGATCTTCATTTTCAACTGCGCATGGTCCTGCCATTAATGAAATATTGCCACCACCAATTGCTGTGTTTTTAAGTTGGATTATGGTGTCTTCCTTTTTCCATTCCCTAGAAACCAACTGATAAGGTTTTCTCTTCTTTTCCATGATTATAATTTAACAATTATATGTCTTTATAGTTCAGTGTAAACCAACTTGAATTCAATACCTGCATTTGCAACATGCTTTCGAGTATCTAAAACTATCCTAGAAGGTGCAATAGGATTATCACTTGGAGCCACAATAAACAATCCATTGTTGCTATTTTTTCCATTTAATTGATAATCGGTAAAAATACTTTGAATATGTCTGGTAATATTGAAACGGTACTCGTTGGTAATCGAATTGTACTTACCTCCATAAAAAGGTTCAATCAAATCAATTATACCAGCGTTCAAATTGGTAGTTGGATCAGGATGCAACAACAACAAACGTGTAGGTAAGGTGAAAAAATTATTGAAAGATCCTGCAACAGGTCTTATTATAATTTCAGCCTTTCCAATTGATATCTTCTTGCTGCTACTAGTAATAATACTGAATAAATTTGGAAACTGAATCTTGGTTTTTGCTCCAGTCATCGCTTGAACAAAAGTGGTATCAAAATTTGCAGTACTAGGTGCTGATTTTTGATTTTTTATCAAATTGCTTTGTCCCGTTACTTTGTATTGGGTAAAACGTTTTGCATTATCTATAACAGTAAAATCACTTTGCAAACTATCGTTGTAATAAACTCTAAGTTTGGTAAATGCACCTCTTAGATTAACTGCAGCTATCACTCCACTTCCAATACTTGGAGTCTGATCAGGCACTATAGCTAGTCCTTTAAAATACTGCAGAAAATTATCAGAAGAGTTCAAATCTGTTGCGCTGGCATTAAATAACTTTTGAGCCATTACAGTAGATAATTTAATTGAAATCCCTGGAGACACTTTTACGCGTTTTCCAAGTTCTGTAATTTCCATACTATCTGTCAACTTTACTTTTCCTGTAAATGAACCTACTGGAGTGGGATTATAAGTATAGGTTTGATTAGAATGGGTAACAGTCGAGTTCATTGATTCCGACAATTCATACACCTTAAATGAAAGCTCGCTGTTCAAATCACCGTAATAAGCAATGCTAGAAGTATATTGAATAAATAAAACAACAGAATCTAAAGTTTGACTTGAAATAACTTTATCTACCTGAGGCAACTTGAATTGAAAAAACGAAGAAGCTTCATAGCGTCCAAATTCAGCGTCATTAATCACTCCAATTAAGTTATGGCTTAAGCTATCTGACTTTAATGAATCCTCTCTCACTGTTGAAGTCAACATATCAAGAGATTCAGTAAAAGAATAGCCGTCAAAGCCTAATGTACCTTCATTGGCAAGAAACAAGTTGTCACTTTGTTTTTTACATGAGGTAAAAACAAAAAGTGAGCAGATAAAAATAAAAACAAGTCTAAGATTCACGAACGCAAAATAACTGATTATTTTGCAGATGCCATTAACTGTTCGTAAAAAGCACCATATTTTTCGCCCAAATTATCACTATCATGGGTCATATTTGGTTTTGCTTTGAACATTTTAGCATATTCTGGATCTAAATTAGTGGTGCAATCTACAACTGCATCAGCATTTTTAATTCCACCCATATGTAAACTTTTGTTATCGCCTTTAGCGTAAGTTTCTAAATGTTTGTCTTCGATCTCATTTAATGAAGCTTTTCTAGCAAAATCTTTACCCAAATCTTCTTTAAATTCATTTTCAAAAATTGAATAAACTACTTTAGCATTTTTGAAAACTGGCTCATCTTTATAGATGGTCTTTAAGTATACAGGGATTAAACTGGTCATCCAGCCTTGGCAATGAATGATGTCAGGAGCCCAACCTAATTTCTTAACGGTTTCTAATACACCTTTACAAAAGAAAATCACGCGCTCATCATTATCATCAAAGAATTTATTCTTTTCGTCAGTGTAAATAAACTTGCGGTGAAAATAATCTTCATTATCTAAAAAGTAAACCTGCATTCTAGCTTCTGGAATTGAAGCTACTTTAATCATTAGTGGATTGTCCTTATCGTCAATAGAAATATTGATACCTGATAATCTAACAACTTCATGCAATCTGTTGCGACGCTCGTTAATTACACCAAATCTAGGAACTAAGACTCTTATTTCATGGTCTTTCTCTTGAATGGCTTGGGGAAGAAACCGTGACACTGTTGCTACTGGTGACTCGTTTAGGAATGGTGTCATTTCCGATGACACGAATAATACTCTTTTTTTGAAATTGCTCATATTCGTTGTTGGTTGGGAATTTTCTATTACAAAGATAATACAATTTTTTCTTATATTATGAAATATAACTTAATATATTTATAAAAATAGTTCTGAAACCTTTGTCAATATTATATACATTGTATATATATAATAAAATGAGTTATACCCCAACACATCCCAAATCGTGTTAAAAATAAAACTTGCTATTATCGATAATTTTTATTATAGCAGGTTCGGTAAATAATCTCCCCTTATTAATACTAGCTATTAAAAACAGCTTAATCGCTGTTAGATTATAATTTCTTGAATTTAAATTCCAATTCATTTAATACATCAATAAATTCATATCTTATTTATCCATTAATTTGCATCATGGATTTTATTGATTATAACATTGTAAAATATGCCGAAGACCATACCTCCGAAGAACCTGCATATTTATACCAACTAAACCGATATACCCACAGCAATCTTTTAAAGCCAAGAATGCTTAGCGGCCATTTACAAGGCAGGTTTCTTGCCTTAATGAGTCAGCTAATAAAACCTGAATATGTTTTAGATATAGGTACCTATACCGGATATTCTGCCTTGTGTTTAGCAGAAGGCTTAAGTAACAATGGACACCTTTACACCATTGACCGCAATGATGAAGTTCTTGCAGTGGCTCAAGATTACTTTGCTAAAGCTAATTTTTCTAGTAAAATATCAGCTCTTCATGGCAATGCAATTGAACTTATAGAGCAATTAAATGAAAAGGTGCCTTATTGGAATATAGTTTGGATGGATGCGGAAAAAGCCGATTACATCAAATACTATAATCTGTGTATTGACAAAATGGTCCCTGGTGGCTTAATAATGGCTGATAACGTTCTATGGAGTGGCAAAATAATTGATCAAAAGGAATTGGAAAAAGATGAAGACACAATTCTATTAAATGAATTTAATGCCATGGTGCAGAACGATACAAGAGTTGAAAATATATTAATGCCAATAAGAGATGGTATTATGATGATTCGCAAAATTTAGTTTTCTTCTACCAAATCAAACTTCTTTTCTCGAATCACCTCTAGTAAATCGTATATCTCATTTAGATTATTACTGCAAACTAAAGCGGTTCGGTATGTTTTAAAATTAGGTATGCCTTTGAAATAATTTGCATAATGTCGTTTCATCTCATTGATCGCTTGAATTTCGCTTTTCCATTCAACTGATTTTTGAAGATGGGTTTTACATGCTTCAACGCGTTCCTCGAAACTAGGACCTGCCAATATCTCACCCGTATTTAAATAATGCTTAATTTCTCTAAATATCCATGGGTGACCAATAGCCGCTCTACCTATCATTATCCCATCAACACCAAAGCGATTCTTATACTCTAAAGCTTTCTCAGGACTTGTAACATCTCCATTCCCAAAAATCGGTATATTTATCCTAGGATTGTTTTTGACTTTTGCAATAAGTGTCCAATCTGCCTCACCTTTATAAAGTTGGGTTCTAGTTCTCCCATGTATAGACAAGGCTTTCACCCCAACATCCTGAAGTCGCTCGGCAACCTCTTCTATATTTTTAGTCCTCTCATCCCAACCTAGCCTTGTTTTAACAGTTACCGGCAAATTTGTAGACCGAACTACTGCTTCAGTTAAGCGCACCATTAAGGGTATGTCTTTTAAAACAGCTGCGCCAGCTCCTTTGCATACAACCTTCTTTACCGGACAACCGAAATTTATATCAACCAAATCAGGTTGAGTTGCATCAACAATTTTAGTAGCTAGGGCCATTGCTTCCTCATCACCTCCAAAGATTTGTATACCAATTGGCCTTTCGTGGTCGAAAATATCCAACTTCTGACGAGATTTAACAGCATCTCGAATTAAGCCCTCTGAACTTATAAATTCAGTGTACATCAAGTCTGCACCATGTTTTTTACATAAATACCTAAAGGGAGGATCGCTAACATCCTCCATGGGCGCTAACAGTAAAGGAAAATTTCCTAATGATATATCACCAATTTTTACCAAATTTGCATTTTTTAAAATAGAAACAATTTGCAAAATTACAACGAACAGAATAGAATCCAATACTTTGCTGATATTTTAATATTAATTGGCTTGGTATTGATTAGTGCAATTGTTTTTAGTTTATTGGGTGCATTAATTAGTTCAGCATTATTCAATATACCATTATCTGATATTATGGGTCTGCTAAGCAATACTTCAGACTCCGCTAATATAGGATTTCTTAAGTTTTACAATGCTTTTGCTACATTTGGTGCTTGGGTAGTTTCTGCATTTCTTTTAGGCAAAATCAGATCGTACAACATCAATTCATTTTGGAAATTCAAAATGCCAAAAGTGCGTTTTATTTGGGTATTATTACCTGTACTATTTATTTCTGCCGTTATAGTTTCTGCGTATTTACTTAATTTAAACGAAAGATTACCCATTCCAGATTCAGTGCGTGAGTTTTTCAATTCCGCAAATTCTGCACAAATGCTTGAAAGAATGTTGCAAATGAACAACAACTTTGATTTATTCATTAACATCATTTGTATTGCTTTATTTCCAGCATTATTTGAAGAGATATTTTTCAGAGGTACTTTACAGCCTTTATTAAGTGGGTTTTTTAAAAACCACCATATTGGTATTTGGGTTGCAAGCTTAATTTTTGCATTGGTGCATTTGAACATAAATCAAGTCATACCTATGATGTTTCTTGCACTTATACTTGGTTATCTATTTTATTACACAAAAAGTATTTATACCAATATTTTAGTCCACTTTCTAAACAATTCGCTTGCAATATTTGCCTATTTTTATCAAAACAATTCTGAAATAGCCAAACAAGTTGTTGAAGATAAGTTTGCACCTAATATGATTTCATTTATCCTGTTTTTAGGCATTATTATATCTATCTTTGTTTTCATTATTCAACAACATAAACTAAACCATAATGAATAATTTTTGGCAAAGAGCAATCACTGGAGTCTTCTTTGTAGGTGCGGTTTGCGGCCTTACACTATACAATGAATATAGTTTTCTAATCTTACTATGCACAATATGTCTATTTGGGCTTTTGGAATATTATCGAATTGTTTTCAAAGGCATATTTCATTACTCACAAGCAATATTTGTACTAATAGGACTTAGCATTGTTTGCCTTAAATATTGGTTTAATGATTGGGTAGTTTACTTGCTACCGATTTTATTTCCTTTGGCAGCATTCACAGTACTATTTTCCAAAAAAAGAGAATGGAAGTCATTGGCATATTTATTTAGTGGCTTATTTTATATCGCATTTCCTCTGCTTTTTTTCTTTGTTAGCACCTTTCACTCAGAACCGATTGATGAGTCACCACAAACCGTTTATATGCCTTTATTGGCACTTAATTTATTTATATTGATATGGTGTAGTGACACATTCGCATATATAAGTGGGAAATTACTTGGTAAAAACAAAATGTTTGAAGCCGTTTCTCCTGGTAAAACTTGGGAAGGATTTATTGGTGGCTTGATTCTAACCTGTGGCTTTTCAGTTTTATTAGCTCACTATTTTAATATACCCTTGAAAGTAAATGCAATTGTTGCATTATGCAGTGTGGTCTTTGGTACCTTAGGAGACTTGGTTGAGAGTATGCTTAAAAGAGAATTTAAAATCAAAGATTCAGGCAATATCTTACCTGGCCATGGAGGCATTTTAGATAGATTCGATGCTTTATTGATTTCTTTGCCTTTTACAGCACTTTGTTATTACTTACTACTGTAATTAAATAGTAGCAATAACTTTTAGTTCAATTCCTATTGGCGTTGGAAGACAATTGATTTCCAATGTCGTTCTGCAAGGAGGATTTTCAGCAAAATATTCAGCCCATATTTTATTATAAATCGGGAAGTCATCTTTCATGTTGGTCAAGAATACCGTTACATCTACAATTTTGTCCCAACTACTTCCTGAATCCTCAAGAATATATTTAATATTTTGGAATACGCTATGGCATTGCTTTGCAATATCATAACTAATGATATTTTTATTTTCGTCTAATTCAACACCTGGAATGACCTTAGTTCCGCGCTCTCTAGGCCCTACACCGCTTAAAAACAATAAATTTCCAACCCTTTTGGCATGAGGGTATAATCCTACTGGCTCTGGCGCCTTACTCGATTCTATGCTATTATTTTGATCCATTTAATTTAGTGGTTTTGGCAGGTTGACTTTTTGCTGCTTGGCTAGGTTTTGTTTTTGTAGCACTTGTACCGGATACTGGAGTAGACTCTACACCACTGTTATAAATTACAGCACCAAATTTATCCCCATCCATTAAAGTTGCTACAAAGATTAATTTTCCATCTCTACTGAAAGTTACATCCCTAACATTTTTTCCAAGATCATTAAAATCGGAGACAAGCTTACCTGTTTCAGAATTAAATAATTTGGTAACTCCATTATTGCATCCGCCTATGATATATTTACCATCGCTGCTGTATTTTAACGAGGTTACTTTCCATTCAAATCCATTTAAAATTTTTACACTTTTACCTGTAGAAATATTCCAAATTTGAATCGTTTTATCATTTGATGCAGTTGCCATGAAATTCCCGTCAGGAGATAATTCTAAAGCATTAACCTCATCAGTATGACCAATAAAACTCATTACTTCATTGTTCTTTCCAGCAGTCTCAATTTTCTTTACAATACCACCTTTTACAGCTGCATAAAAAAACTTCTTGTCTCTGCTCAATTGTAGGTCGTTTATTGGACCACTTAACTTGATAACTTTAGACTTTAATGGATCATTTATATTTGTTGTTCTAATTGTTCCATCTAAGCTAGCAGAAATTATGTACTTGTAACTTGGATCAATAAATGAAGCAGTTACTGGTTCTAAATGTAGATTAAAAACTTTGTGTTTAGCAGGGGTATCAATATTCCATATTCTTGAAGAATAATCTTTGCTACTACTTACTAAATATTTGTTGTTGGCTGAAAAGCTCAAAGATATTACCGCACCTAAATGACCAGTGTAAGTACTTTTCATAACAGGGTTTCCCAACGAATCAAATGTGTATAAATGAATATGACCATCCCACGCTCCAGTTGCCATGAACTTACCATCATTTGAAATTGTAACTGTCTCAATATTTGATGTGTGTTCAGTCATTTTCTGTTTAAATGTCTGGCTATTAGCATTTTGAAATGCCATAACTGCAATAACACACAATATAAGTTTAGAAAACATATTTTGTAGATTTAAGTGGCTAAATAAACCTTTTTTTTCAAATTGCTTTCCACAATCTTCTAAATTGATCCTTAAACTCGACAAAGAGCCTAGAAATGATGGTAAGTACTTATATTTATCAGTTGAATTTCTCGAAATAAGTTGTTACTTCGCAGTGCATTATGACAATTTCAAAACTTCAAAAAGATGCCCTTGATTACCACAGCATGGGCAGACCTGGTAAAATTGAGGTAATATCAACAAAACCAACACAAACAAAAAGAGACCTAAGTTTAGCCTACTCTCCAGGAGTAGCTGAACCATGTTTGAAAATTGCTGAAAATCCCAGCGATATTTATAAATACACCGCCAAAGGAAACCTAGTGGCTGTAATTAGTAATGGAACCGCCGTTCTTGGATTGGGAGATATTGGTGCTGAAGCATCTAAACCAGTAATGGAGGGTAAAGCAGTATTATTTAAAATTTTCGCTGATATTGATGTTTTCGACATTGAGTTAAACACCAAAGATGTAGAGAGTTTCATCCAATGTGTTAAAGCAATGGAACCAACATTTGGAGGAATTAATTTAGAAGACATTAAAGCTCCTGAATGTTTCGAAATTGAGCGAAGACTTAGGGATGAATTGAAGATTCCAATAATGCACGACGATCAACATGGAACAGCTATTATCAGTGGGGCGGCCTTGTTAAATGCACTTGAAGTTGTAAACAAATCTATCTCAGAAATTAAGATGGTGGTAAACGGCGCTGGAGCAAGCGCTATGAGCTGCAGCAAATTATTTATAGCCCTTGGTGTCAAAAAGGAAAATTTAATCATGCTTGACAGCAAAGGGACACTTAATAAAGAAAGAACCGACCTTGATGAATACAAGCAATTCTTTATTAATGAAACCAAAACAAATACTTTAGAAGATGCATTAAAAAATGCTGATGTATTTGTAGGTTTGTCTAAAGCAAATATCCTAACTCAAGATATGATTCGAAGCATGGCGAAAGATCCTATTGTTTTTGCTATGGCCAATCCTGACCCCGAAATTGCTTACGATTTAGCTATTGCTTCTAGAGAAGATATTATAATGGCTACAGGCAGAAGCGACCATCCTAATCAAGTTAACAACGTTCTTGGATTCCCTTTCATTTTTAGAGGTGCTTTAGATGTACGTGCGACAATTATCAATGAAGAAATGAAATTGGCAGCTGTAAAAGCAATTGCACAATTAGCCAAGGAACCTGTTCCAGAATCAGTAATGATGGCTTATAATGAAACTGGTTTAGAATTCGGAAGAAACTATATTATTCCAAAACCAATTGATCCTAGACTTATAGAAGCTGTAAGTCCAGCAGTTGCAAAAGCTGCAATGGACAGTGGAGTAGCTATGAATCCTATCCAAGATTGGGATGCATATAAATTAGAATTAAGAAATAGAATGGGACTTGACAATAAATTCATTCGTAGAATGATGACTCAAGCCCGTCAAAATCCTAAGCATGTTGTATTTGCTGAAGCTGATAACATTAAAATTCTTAAAGCTGCTGTAATTGCCAAAGAAGAAGGTATTGCAATACCCGTACTTTTAGGAAATATTACTAAAATCAAGGCCTTAATGGAAGAGAATGGCATTGACTTAGGTGATGTGAAAATTATCGATCCACTTACCGAGGATGCAAAACGCGAAGAATATGGACTTAAATTCTTTGAAAAAAGACAAAGAAAAGGTGTTAATATTTATGAATCTGTAAAATTAATGCGCGACAGAAATTACTTCGGTTGCATGATGGTAAATGAAGGTGAATGCGACGCATTTATATCTGGGTTGACAAAGAATTATCCAAAATCTTTAAAACCTGCGATGCAAATTATTGGCAAAGAAGAAGGTATAACAAAAATTTCTGGCATGTACATTATCATGACCAAAAAAGGGCCGTATTTCTTCGCTGATACAACCGTAAACATAAATCCAACTGCTGATGAATTGGTGGAAATTGCAAAAGTAACCCATGCAGAAGTAATAAAACTTGGTGTAAAACCAGTAATGGCAATGCTAAGCTATAGCAATTTTGGAAGTGCAAAAGGAGAAGTTCCTGAAAAAGTTTCTAGTGCTGTAAGTTATTTACACAAGAATCATCCTGAAATAATTATTGATGGAGATATTCAAGCAAACTTTGCAATGAATAATGAAATGATGAAAGAAAATTTCCCATTCAGTAAATTAATTGATAAAGATGTCAATACCTTTATCTTCCCTAACCTTGCAGCGGGCAATATTGCTTACAAATTTGCGCAAAGCTTTGGAAATGCAGAGAGTATGGGTCCAGTTTTACTAGGTTTTAACAAATCAGTACATTTCCTTCAATTAGGTAGCTCTGTTCGTGAAATCGTTAATATGGTTGCTGTTGCGGTATTGGATGCTCAAGCAAAAAAATAAAAGAATATTGTATCAATAAAAAACCCCGTGAAGAATTTCACGGGGTTTTTTATTGATATATTGATTAAAATATTAATTCAATTCTGAAGTCGGAGCAATCTTTTTAACTAAACCTTGAAGAACTTTTCCTGGTCCTAATTCTGTAAAATTAGAAGCACCGTCTCTTACCATAGATTGAACACATTGGGTCCATTTAACCGGCGCTGTAAGCTGTTTTAACAAATTACTTTTTATTGCTGCAGGATCAGATTCTGGCTCTGCACTAACGTTTTGATATACTGGGCAAGAGGGAGTTTTAAAATTAGTGTTTTCAATCGCAGTTGCTAATTTGTCTTCTGCTGGCTTCATCAAAGGTGAGTGAAATGCTCCACCTACTTGTAAAACTAATGCACGTTTAGCTCCAGCTGCTTTCAATTTCTCACAAGCTTCATTTATTGCTTCAATATCTCCTGAAATAACCAATTGGCCAGGACAGTTATAATTTGCAGGTACAACAACCCCTGATGTAATTGAAGCACATATCTCTTCAACTTTTTGATCTTCTAAGCCCAAAACAGCAGCCATAGTACTTGGTTTTAATTCGCAAGCTTCTTGCATGGCCATTGCTCTGCTGTATACCAATTTTAATCCATCTTCAAAATCTAGTGTTCCATTGGCAACTAAAGCTGAAAATTCTCCTAAACTATGACCAGCAACCATATCTGGTTTAAAATCATCACCTAGACATTTTGCAGCTATTACTGAATGAAGGAAAATTGCAGGTTGCGTAATTCGAGTTTGTCTTAACCCTTCATCTGTACCGTTGAACATTTCATTTGTAATGTCAAATCCAAGTATAGTGTTTGCTTGATTGAATAAGGTTCTTGCGATTTCATATTGGTCATACAAATCCTTCCCCATTCCAACAAATTGGGCCCCTTGGCCCGGAAAAATATAGGCTTTCTTTCTCATGGTTTATTTCTTGTTCAATTTTATAACATTATTCATTAATTACCAAGCTCGATTTCAGATTTTTCTTTCTTAGTTAAACCTAGTTTCACAAGATCATAGCTATGTATAATCAGGTCTTCTATAAATGAATTTTTTAGGTCTAAAACATCAACACTGTTCCAATGCTTTTTGTTCATGTGATAGGCCCCTGTAATTTGAGAATATTCTTCTCTTAATTCAATAGCCTTTTCAGGGTCACACTTTAAGTTTACCCTTCCAAATTCAGATATGCTGCAAAGTGCGAACATTTTGCTTTTTACTTTGAACACCAAAGTATCAGGTCCAAAAGGACATTCTTCGGTAACAGCGGGTAAACTCAAACAGTATTCTCTAAATTGTTCTATATCCACAATTCAAAAATACCGCTTATAATCAATACTTACCAAACAATGCTTCCAGTTTTTCCTCTCTGTAATTAAATATAGTTTCTAATTGCTTGCCAATAAATAGAAAATTTGCAACTCGACCAAGTATGCCAAATGGAATTTTATAATGTATGGTATCATTCATCAAAACACCACCATCTATTGCAATGAGCTCATGCTTATGGTGCCATAAAGCATAAGGTCCAAATCGTTGCTCATCAATAAAATAGTTTAAATTCTCTACATGTGTTATTTCAGTAACCCATTCTGTTTTAAACGCTGGCAAAGGCGTTATATCGTATACGATAATCTGACCAGCAAACATCTTATCACCCTCTTTCACATCATTCTTAATTCTAAAACCCATATGCTCAGGGGTAATGGTTTTTAAATTATATGGTGAAGATAAAAAATCCCATGCCTCTTCTAGAGAAATTGGTAATTTTTGAGATGTTTTTTTGCAATAAATAGCCATTGTCCTTAATAGACAATCTAAACCTAATTTAGTTTTATAAACTTTTTAGACTTTTTCTATCGTCTCTTTGGAGAACTCCCAATAAAAATAGTGACTTAACAATAGCCCTTTTTGTTTCCATGGAATATTTTCAGGAATAGAATTTAAAATACCTTCAATATATTTTAATAGACTTTCTAAATCATATTTCTTCATCACAAAAACATTGTAACCCGAAAGATTGGTTATTTGCTTTTCTTTAAATTCAGAATCTTGCCAAATGGTTCTAAGCAAACCCTTTTCATCACAGATATTAAAAGAGAAAATATCAGCGCCATTTTTGTCTTGCTCACCTATTTCTAACTCAATATTTACAAAAAAACCTCCTTCAGATAAATCCACATCCATTAAGGAAGTTCCAAACTCTCCTTCAATAGATTTTAAAATTAATTTAGCCATAAATTAGAAGTTTATAGCCTCTTCAACTTTCAATAAAATCTCATCGATTTGTCTATGGTTATTTTCCAAAATAGATTTTGCCTCAGTAGCATATTTACGAGCCGCATCTTTGTCTTTTAACCCCTTGGCATTTACCATAACATTGAAATAAGCACCTCTAACAGCTGTTTTTATACATAGAAGTCCAACACCTGCATCAGTAATACTATTTGGATTTCCATTTTCAACCATATATTTCAGGATATCAACACTGCTATAGGCAACTTTCATAGTTTTCAAAGGTATTTCAGTGGCATAAACTGAAGCAGATTCAATTGCTGCACTGCGAATAGATTTTTCTTCATCAGTATTTTTTGGCAATTGAAAAGCGTCCATAATTTTATTAAACGCATTGGTGTCCTCATCGACCAAAAACATGAGTTCCTTCTTAATGTTCTGAGCCTTTTCAGCCCATTCAGAAAACACACTTAATTTATCTTCCCAACCTCTTTTATCTGCACTCAAATTTGCAACCATAGAACCCAAAGCTACACCTAAAGCTGCACTCAATGCACTTACAGAACCTCCGCCTGGCGCTGGACTTTCACTTGCTGTTTCATTTACAAAGTCATGTACTTTGTAATCTACCAATAATTTTTTTGTGCGATCTAATAACACATACTCAATTATGCGCTCATTAGGTTTAAACTCTCCTAACTGATTTAGTCCAAGCGACTGGACTGCAATCTCTATTAACTCATTTTCACTGACACCAATGCTTCTGCCTTGTTTAGACAAATAATGCTTTCCGGCATCCAACAGTGGTTGCAAAGGTACTAAACCCACCAACTCACTTCCAGTTACACGGATTCCTCTATCATTTGCCTTAGAACATACTTCATCAAAGGCTTTATGAACCGATGTAATTTTATAATTAGTTAGATTCATACTAATCTGTGCCATGCCGTATTCTTCAATGTACCAACCAATAGCTTTAACAGATTTAAGTGTACCTGGAATTCTAACTGGTTCTCCGTTTGAATCTAAAACCGTTTTTCCACTAATTGGATTACCTTCTCTCTTTACACGACCAGCTTCACGCACATCAAAAGCAATGCGATTGGCCAACCTAGTAGATTTGGTATTCAAATTAATATTGTAAGCAATTAAAAAATCACGTGCACCGATTACAGTTGCGCCATGTTTTAAAGGCAATTCTAATGGACCAAAATCTGGTTTCCATTCAGGTAATTTTATCTTTTCAGAAAAACCTTCATATTCCCCGCCTCTAATAACAGACAAGTTTGATCGCTGTTTATTTATTTGTGCTTCTTCATATAAATAGACAGGTATTCCTAGGGATTCTCCAACATTCTCAGCTAAAACAATAGACCATTTTGCGCATTCTTCCATAGTTATTCCACTAACAGGAACCAAAGGACAAACATCAGTAGCGCCCATTCTTGGGTGTTCACCTTTGTGCGTTCGCATATCTATCAACTCAGCGGCTTTTTGAATTCCTAAAAAAGCAGCTTCAACTACTCTTGAAGGTTCACCGGCAAAAGTCACAACTGTTCTATTGGTAGCTTTACCCATATCAACATGCAACAACATTACACCATCAACTGATTCTATTGCATCTGTTATTTGTTTTATGATATTTTCATCGTTACCCTCACTGAAATTGGGCACACACTCTATAATTTTTTGAAGCATGTCGCAAAATAAGTTCAATTTATGGTTATTTTAAAAATTAAGTCCGTTAAAAATTCAAATATTTAGCGCAATAACTCAAAATTTAAAATTTAACACCTACCTATTTTTGCATTTAAAGCCATCTTTTGACTTAAAATATTTATTTTAAACAATCGCCAATAAAACAAATATATACTTTCAAGAAAAATTATAATGCATTAATTCATAAAAGCTTGAACTCACAAATTTAACAAATTTGAATACTCTATTTTCGCGCCCAGTTATTTGAAAATTACTAAAATACTTGACGAATAACTACACTAAAAACACAAATATAAAACACAATTTCCTTTTCTATTATGTACAAGTATGCATTGAAAATTTATGCAATTCTTATAAATAAACTATTTATTTATAAAGAGTTTTTTGTCAATTTCCACAAACCAAATTTAATAAAAAATATTCTATTCAGTGAAAAAGAATGGTGGGATAATTTACTACAAAAAGGTCCATTTGCCTATAATATCAATCCGACTTTTTCAAAATTTGAGATTGCTAGCATTAATAATTACGATTTAGTTGTACCACTTACAATCCCAGATTTAGAGATTTGCATAAAGAATTATGCAAGTATGCCAAACAATCCCATTCCGTTTCCTAGCATTGAAAGTTTCAATATTTGTAATGACAAAAGCATATTTGAATCTTTTATGACAAATTCAGGATTTTCAAAGTATTTGCCAATGGCTAATTCCGAAATGAGTTTCCCTTTCATACTGAAAAAAAGTCAAGATGAAGGAGGTGAAAATGCTTTTATTATTAGAAATTATTTTGATGTTGATTTACATAAAAATCAAATAAGCGATCCGCAATACATTAAACAACAAGTAGTTGAAGGAAACAAGGAATATGCTACGCATTTAATCGTTAAAAATGGTAAAATCACGAATGCGCTTACAATAGTATACATATTTGATCATCCAATATATATTAAAGGAAAAGAACGATATATTTGTAGAAATATCTGCAAGAATAAACACCTTAAAATATTCGAAAACATACTTCTAGAAATGAACTTTAATGGTCTCTGTTGTATTAATTACAAAGAAAAAGATGGCAATCCGATAATCCTTGAGATAAACCCAAGATTTGGTGGTAGTTTGTGTGATTTCTTCTACCCTTTCTTACAAAAAGTAATATAATTTACTTTTTTCGATAAAATTATATTTATTTACTTATTTCAAATATATTTGTAATTTGAATACTAAAACACATCAAAATAAAAACACAATTCTCCTTCATGCCTTTACTAAAAGCTCAGAACACAAGCACAAGACCACGAAAAACACCCTTAAATCTATTTCTTAAATACCTAGCCAATACAAGTAACAAGTTCTTTATTTTTAGGCAAAGGAGATCCCTTAGAAGTTCATTTACCAAACCTTATCATATTCTATTTTCTAAAAAAGAAATATGGAATGATATTATATCTAATAGTTTCAAAAACACCAATATAGTAGTACATTTTGAAGAATTTACTCAAGCAGATTTTTCCAAATATGACCTTGTGGTTCCATTAATTGTAAACGATCTTATTATCTGTATTGATAGGAATATTGAATTAAGGAATCAAATTATACCTATACCTTCTTTAGAAGCTTTTAATATCTGCAACAATAAACTTGAATTTAATAAAATTTTAAAAGAAAATGGTTTAAGTGATTTCATTCCTAAAGTCGGAAATGACAGTCAATTTCCATACATATTAAAGAAAGAAACTGGTGAATATGGCGCTACAACTTTTATGATTAATAATGTACAGGATGAAGTCAAACATGCAGAATTCCTTAAAGATGGCCTACATTTCAAACAAGAACTTATTCAAGGAAATAAAGAATATGCTTCACATATTGTTTTTAAAAATGGAAAAATAGAAAGTCATATTCGTATTTGCTATACCTATGATAGAGAAAATTACATTCAAGGTAAAATGATCTATGTTTCTAAAGCTATTTGCAAGCCTGAATTCGACGCTGAATTCACCAAAGTACTCAAAGCTATAAATTATGAAGGCCTTTGTTGTATTGATTATAAAGTAAAAAATGGGAAACCAAAAATCTTTGAAATAAATCCAAGATTTGGTGGCAGTTTAACCAATTATTTCTTTAGCATTCTAAGTAAATTAGAAACTAATTGATTTTAAATTTTTATCTTCGTGATATGAAGTTTAAAAATATTTTATTGTCCTTAACAGCAATTCTATCATTTACTCGCGTTGCTGAAGCTCAAATGTGTCCTTGCGAATTCGGAAAAGACAGTTCAAAAAAGCCACTTCGTTATGAGATTGGTATCAATGGATTCATATCAAACGAACAACTGATTAACTTCTCTTCAAATAGATCATATTTTCAAAACAATTATATCCCTGGCATTAAAATAAAAAGACATTTCGATAATATTTCGGCTAGACTAGGATTTGATTATACTGAATCCAATTATCAATTTGAGACCAATCAAGTGATGAATTGGAACAAAAACCTAGGTTCAAATTATTCGAAAACATTAAAGCTAGGAATTGAAAAAACAGTGTTGAATAATTCCTTTCAAATATTTGTTGCTGCAGACATTGTGCTGTCAAACTCAAACTATTCTGGAATTACAGAAGGACTCGGCGATATAGCTCCATACTATAAATATGCGTACGACTTCAAATTAAATGCTATAGGCCTATCTCCAAGCCTTGGTTTTAAATACAGACCTATTGAAAGAATTTCTATCAGTTTAGAAACATCACTTTCAATTCTCTATTGGCAAACAAAGGGAAATCAGACAATATACCGCAACGAAAGTTCTACTTCTTTAGTTGTCAATCCGGTTGGACTTTTATCTTTAAATTATCACTTATTGCGCTAGGCAATTTTATTAAAAATACACAAATCGAAAGGGTATAGATGTGCCTCATCAATTCCGTGTGATTCTCTATAAACTTCTTTCCATTCTTCATCCTTCCATTTAGGGAAAGATGTATCAATATTTTGAAAAGCATGTTTAACAAATGTAATATACAACTTATTTGCAAGTTCTAACATTTGAGTATAAACCATTCCACCTCCAATAACCATTACCTCTTCGGTATTTTCAGGAATTGCATTCAAAGCTTCTTCAATTGATTGTACATGAATAAACCCATCAATTATGTCTTTACCACTCGATGAAATCACAATATTTAAACGCTTTGGTAAAGGCTTACCTAAAGAAAGCATGGTATTTCTGCCCATAATAAGTGGTTTACCAATTGTGTGTTGTTTAAACCATTTAAAATCATCTGGTAAATGCCAAAGTAATTTGTTATCAGCCCCAATTCCATAATTGGAGTCTATTGCAGCAATCAATGAAATTATCATAATTAAATGCAAAGAAAGGTTAAAAGTAACTTTAACCTTTCATTGTAATGCAATATAAAGTAAAAAATTAAAATGTTACAACTCCTGAAAGTCTATAAATTAATGATTTAGTTGTACCATTAACAAAATAAGTACAGTCAGTTTGTAATTTCAAGCTATGCTTGTAAAAATATCTTGAAAAACCTAGTACATATTCTTCTTGCAATTTCATAGCAGAAGAAATAGATTTACTTGGTTCAATTCTTCCATATCTCACTGCTACCTCACTCCTTTTACTAATAAACATACCACTCTGAAATAAAATACCCTTGCCTGAAATAACATAATTTTTCAATGTTGAATCTTTTGAATTAACAATAATTCCTTTGTTGCTCTCTCTATTGTATACTTCAGACTCAAATGAAAAGCCTTTATATTTGAATATCAAGTCTGCTCCATAATACTTGATATTTGCATGGACGTTGTTATATAAATAATCCCCTAATTGTCCCATAGTACGATTATTTGCTGAATTATAACTATAAGCACCTGCGATTGCCAATTTTGGTTTTTTCTCACGCTCTTGATCAGACTCAATATAATCGCCATTGTTTGTAAATTCTCCGAAAGGATAAAATTCAGTTCTTCCTGAATAACATAATTCCCCATTCTTATCTGAATTTATTCTTCCATCACCACTAGATATTGCTAAAGTTGTTTTAAGTATACTTGCACCAAGCTTGAAATTTGTGAAAATCCAAACACCTTTATCCCTGTCAATTGTGAATGAGTTGTTTACGATTGATCTCTCAACCAATTGTAAATTAGCAGAAGATACTTGTCTTTGTCTGTTTCCTGGTAATTTGGTTTGACCAAATCCAAATTTTAGCCACTTTGAAGGTGCATAATACAACATTGCGTCTCTTAAGTTCAAATTGTTTTGCGCTGCAGTATTATCAGCGGTTATGTCTCTTTGAGCAAAACCTAATTGTATTCTATATGTAAATTTTGGACTAAAAGCTGTTCCTTGGATATTTAAACGGCATCTTCTAGTATAAAAATCAGCCAATATCTTGTTATCATTAACTTCATTCTTTGCTTCAAAAACACTTTGGATTCTGCCTGACAAAGCAAGTGTGAAACTGCTATCTGAGGATGCAAAACCGATACCTTTACCAAAACTGGCTTTGGTATAAGAAATTGGTTTTTGCGCTTTAATCGTTTCGGTTGATCCGCATAAGATTGTAAATATGATGCAGATTATGGTATATCTTTTTTTCATCTTTTTTATAAATTTATTTTATCAATTTAATATGAATATTAATTCTAATTTGTTGTTTAGTATATTTTATATTAACTATTTAGTAATATATGAATTGAAAAAAATGCCCAATTTGGGCACTTTTTGTAGAATTTTAAGTTGTTTATTTTAAGAAAAGCTGGAATAAATAATAGAATCCACCAGCTAAAATCATAGTAACAGGCAGTGTTAAAATCCAAGCAATTGCGATACTCTTGATGGTATCTGGTTGAAGATTCTTAACCCCTTTTGAAGCAGTCATTGCACCTGCAACACCTGAAGACAATACGTGTGTGGTTGAAACTGGCAAACCAAAACCTGAGCTTAGTCCAATTGTTGCAGCAGCAGTTAATTCCGCTGTAGCACCTTCTGCATAAGTCATATGTCTTTTGCCGATTTTTTCTCCGATTGTCACTGCAATACGTTTCCATCCAATCATAGTACCAAGACCTAAACATAATGCAATCATAATAGTTACCCATCTTGGAGAATATTCAATATCGTTCTTTAAGAATGAAACTTCTTTCTTAACTATTTTAGCATTTTCTTTAGAATCCATAAAAGTTGAATTCTTTAGTTCAGATCCTAACTTTTTAGTGATTTTTGCAATTGAAGTTCTAACACCAATTGTAGCTTTTTTCTTTTCAATACTAGATATTGAAGGATCGCTATTTGCTGCAATCAATGCATTTAAACTCTCTTTAGTCTCGGCAGTTTTTATCAATAAGTCTGTTTTATTCTCGGCACTCAAAGCCAACTCAATTCTATTTAAAGATTCCATTGAAGCATTTGCATCAAATTCAGAATTAAGAGCAAATTGTATTGGCATGAATGTAATTAATATAATCAACATTAATCCAATACCTTTTTGTCCATCATTGTTTCCGTGGAAGAAACTTACCAAAGTACAAGTAGTGATTAATATTGCTCTAATCCACATTGGAGGCTTTGATCCTGGCTCAGGTTCTTTGAAAATTTGTTTCTTAGTTTTTACAATTCTTCTAAGAATGTACATTAACAATATAGTAACAGAGAATCCAAATAAAGGAGAAACCAATAAAGACAATCCAATATCAGAAGCTTTACCCCAGTTTACGCCTTCTCCACCATGCATCCAGAAAAACACCAATCCACCACCTAAAATTGATCCAATTAAAGTGTGTGAAGAACTGCAAGGGATACCGAAGTACCAAGTTCCAATATTCCATAAAATACCTGATAAAAGCATACCAAGCACTAAACTAACACTTTCACCGGTGCTAAGCAGAACCAAGTCATTTAAAGGTAGTAGATTTACAATTCCCATTGCAACTTTATAACCCCAAAAACTACTTAGGAATAATCCGATAAAATTCCAAAGTCCAGACCATACAACTGCGTAGGTTGGTTTTAAAGATCCTGTATAAATTACAGTAGCTACTGCGTTTGCTGTATCATGAAAGCCATTGGCAAATTCAAAAATACAAACTGCCGCTACACAAATAATGAATAAAACGGCTATTCCTGTTTCTAATCCAAACATAATGCTGCAAAATACCCGTCACAATGTTACCACAATGTTAAGAGAAGAAAATTATATCGTTATGAAAATGATTATTTTGCAAATCCTTAACATTGGAGCGCCTTTTTATGACCTGTCTAATTTTTGGTACAATACTTGTTTAGGGTTTGCAAAGGCAATTGTTAATTTGCCAAACAAAGTAATTAAAACACTAATAATTAAGCTTATGTCTAGAACCCTTACCAAACTCATTTTATTTGTTCTTCTTTGTTTCAATCTTTCGATTGGACATGCACAACAATGGTTGGGTAGAACAACCGGAAATTACACTGGCACTTATGGCATATATAACAATGCCTCTTCAATTGCCGATTCTAAATACAAATACTACTTTAATCTTTGGGGTAGAGGTGTTAATTTTTACAACAATTATTTAACTTATAATGCCCCAATAAAACTTAACCATTGGGCAAATGATAATTTATATGCCGCTGGTTACAAAGATTATACTGGTAAAATGCAAATTGGAAACGATTGGTTTAAAGAAAACTTAAATGGCAAAAACAAGCAATTTAGTTTTAACCAAGATATCTGGGGTCCGGCATTTATGTTCCCTATTTCAAGAAATTGGAATATGTCTATTAACACACGTCAACGTTCAAGCCTTCAGTTTATCGGTATAAGTGAAGATGCCGCTAGGATGGCAAAAAATGGAATTGATTCGAACAAGTTTGCTGGTATCAACAATAAATTTTCAGCAAACGTTCAAAGTTACCAAGAGCTTAGTTTTACACTTGGTGGAATTTTGGCTAAAAACGACAATCATCAGCTTAATGGTGGCTTAACGGTAAAATTTATTAGGGGATTAGGTGCTGCTTATTTTAAAGGTGATCAATTAAGCATTAATGGAACCAGCAACACCAGTGCAGATGTAAGTGGTAATTTTCAATATGCTTATACAGATGATCAATCAGTAATTTCTCCTTTCAATGACCCTTATGGTCTCTTCTCATTAAATTCTAGAGGAGCTGGTGCAGGATTTGATTTAGGTTTAAGTTATACCTACCGTTCTCAAAAATTAAAATATAAAAGCAAATGGGCTTGTGACCGTAACGATAGAAAAAGTGATTATGATTTTAAGTTAAGTATGGCTTTAAATGATATTGGTGGTGTGCGTTACAACAGACATAGCACTTTATATAATTATGGCTCAACTACAAACACTTCAATCAATGCATCTAAAGATATTTTGAATGGTTTCAGTTCAATAAGTCAAAATGGCTTCGACAGCATTGGAAATGCTTTTGGAAGAATGGGAGCTGCAAAGTCATCAGGATTTACAACCAGCTTACCTAGTGCATTTAATTTACAAGCAGATATAAGATTTAGCAAACATTTCTATACTGCTTTATATTGGAACCAAAGTCTTAAAGGGTATAATACAACAGGGATGAGAAGCACCTCAATGCTTTCAATAATACCAAGAATAGAGTCAAAAGGATTTGAATTTAGTATGCCTTTAACATTAAGTGAAAACTATAAAAACTTCTATGTTGGTGCCTACACTAGAATAGGTCCTGTTTTCTTTGGTAGTGATAACTTAGGAGGATTACTTAATGTATCTTCAAACTCAGAATTTAGAGGAGCTGACATTTATGGAGGTATATCAATTGGAATAGGTCATTGTCACTCTTGGTGGTACAACAACAATGTAGATCCCGTTTACATGGACTCAATGCATAATGATTCCATTAAAAAACAAATAAAAGACACCATCAAAATTGTCAAACATGACACTATAACGATAAAAGATACCATTAAAATCATAAAAAGAGATACCGTTTATTCAAATAAAAAACCAGTTAAAGACAATACGATTATTGAAAAAGAAGCTGAATTGAAGAAGAAAGAAGCGGATCTTAATAAAAGAAAAATTGAACTGGACGCAAAAGAAAAAGAGATTCTTGCAAAACAAAAATCGCCAGTAACAGAAACTATTGCTATAAAAGAGTGTAATACAAAAAACAATACTCTTAACACAGAAAACACTGCTTTAAAAAATAAAGTCAACAACCAAGCAGATGAAATTGCAACATTAAAGAAGCAACTTGAGGATGCAAACAGGGTAAAAACTAATATTGAAATAGAAAAACAAAAATGTGCGGAGGATAAAATTAGAAACAACGCGGAGATTTTAAAACTTCAAGACGATTTAATTAAAGCCAACAAAAAAGTAGCTGACTTACAAGTTGAAATCGATATTCTTAAAAAGGCTGCTTCAAATAAAACCGATGCCAATGTTATAAAAGGTTCTGATGCTGAAAAACTACTTAAAGCAAACAAACAAGTAGATAGCTTAAAACTTGTGATCTTATATTTGGAATCTGACATCGAGAAATGCAAAAAGAACAGTTTAATAAACAATGCAGAGGTGCTTAAAAAAGCAGAGTTAGATGTTGCAAAGGCTAAAAATGAAGCCAATGCATACAAGAAAAGCCTTGACAGTTTAAATAACATTCTTAATTTCAAGATTATTGAACTGGACAATTGCAAAAAGAACAGCACCTTAAACAATGCTGAAGTTGTTAAAAAAGCTGAAGTAGATAAAGCAAAAGCGCAAAATGATGCATTGGTTTACAAAAAACGTGTTGACAGTTTAAATAACATTCTTAATCTTAAGATTATTGAATTAGACAATTGCAAAAAGAACAGCACTCTTAATAATGCAGAAGTAATCAAAAAAGCAGAAGCGGATAAGGCAAAAGCAGAAAATGATGCTAAAATTGCTAAAAAGCAATCAGATAGTCTAAGCAACATCTTAATAATTAGAACTACTGAGTATGAAAATTGCAAGAAAAACTCTACCCTTAACTCAGCTGAAATAGTTAAAAAAGCAGAAGCAGATAAGGCAAAAGCAGAAAACAATGCTAAAGTTGCTCAAAAACGTGCAGATAGTCTAGAAATAGTTCTTGCTCAAAGAAACATCGACTACGAAAATTGCAAGAAGAACAGCACACAAAATGATGCAGAGGTTCAGAAAATGCAAAAATGTGCAGACGAAAATGCAACTCTTAAACTCGAGATGGCAGACATGTCAAAAACTATAGGTAAATTGAATGCTAAAAATTATGCTTTAAGTATCCGTATAGATAGTTTGTTAAATGCACTTAAAGATTGTAGCAAAAACAGCAATTCAGGTAGCAATAATGATGCAGAGTTATTAAAACAATGTCAAAACAGTAAAGCTGAACTAGAAGCTGAAATAGTTAGATTAAAAGCTGTTATCTCAAATAAGAATAAGACTCTTGACAGTTTAAGTTCAATAAATGCAGAGCAATCTAAAAAACAAATTGAATTGAACGCTCAAATAACTAAGTTAAATTCAGAGATAACTACTCTAAAAAGCAACAGCACCAATTGTGACGATATTCAAAAACAACTTGATGATAAAAATGCCGAATTAAACAAGTTAAAGAATGACTATAACACCATTCAAAACCAATTAAAAACGGTTAATGCTCAATTTAATGAATATAAAAACGAATATAACTTCCTATTAAAACAGAACAACACTTGTAAAATGCAATTGGATAGCTGCCAAAAAGGATTATACCATTCGGAACCAGGAGGAAATCCAGGTGGGTCTAATGGTGGTCCATTTGAAGGAAGTATTGAAAATGAAGACAGCAATTCAAGTGCAGAAACTAATAGCAGTGCAGAAGTTAATAGAACTAGTAGAGGGTTAGAGCTAGGGGTTCAAATTTTAGGAGCAATAATTAACGGTGCCATTCAAAATAAAACAACTACAA
>JAOASJ010000101.1:0-96710 GCA_030158725.1 Bacteroidia bacterium | reverse complement strand
AATTCAAATAGCAACGCTAAGAATACAAGTACAGCAGGCGATGGCGAAGGAACGGGAAAAAAGCCAAGTTCAAGTTCAAATACTAGCAATAGTGACAGAGATGGTAATGGCGCAAATGGTTCAACCAGAAGAAGGTGAATTTTGTAAATTAAAATATCCTGCTTATATTTGCAGCAGATTAAATATTAAAAGTTTTGTTGAGGGGCCTTACAGCCCCTCAATTGTTATATATGAATGTAGAAAAAGAACTAAACGAAATTGTTGCGCAGGTCTTAGAAAACCATACAGGTATTTTCTTAGTACAAGCCATACATAAACAAAAAAATCACGAAATCGTGATTGATGGAGATTTGCCATTAGGAATTTACGATATTTCTGCCATTAGCAGAGAAATAAACCAATTGGCAGACGAGAGAATGCCAGAAGAGGAATATAGCCTAGACATTGCATCTCCTGGAGCAGATAGTGATTTATTGTTGCTAAGACAATATCCTAAACACATTGGCAGAGAGTTTAATGTTATATTAAAAGACGAAACCAATATTATTGGGATTTTAAAATCAGTTGAATCTGAAAGTTTAGAATTTGAAGGATATAAAACAGCAAAACCTAAAAAGAAAGACCTTCCTGAGGTAACTAAAATAAATTATCAAGAAATTAAAAAAGCAAACATCATATTATCATTTAAATGACAACATCACAAGTATTAACAGTTAGGGGATTGGTAGATTCCTTCTCTGAATTTAAGGAATTCAAAAACATTGACAGAGCAACACTTATGCGTGTTTTGGAAGAAGTTTTCAGAAACATGCTTAAAAAACGCTATAGTGAAGAAGCTAAGTTTGACATTATCATCAATACAGATCAAGGAGATCTAGAGATTTATCGCAATAGATTAATTGTTGATGATTTTGAAGTTGAAGACGAAAACATCCAAATCAGCATTACAGATGCTCGTAAAATAGAGCCAGATTATGAAATTGGTGAAGAAGCAATTGACCAAGTTCCAATGGACTTTTTTGGACGTAGAAATATTTTAGCTGCTCGTCAAACATTAATGACTAAAGTACTAGAATTAGAGAAAGATGAATTATTCAGAAAATACACTGACAGAGTTGGTGAGATTATGACTGGAGAAGTTTATCAAATTTGGAAAAAAGAAATTATGGTTCTTGATGATGAAGGTAACGAATTAATTTTACCTAAGTCAGAAATGATTCCAGCTGACTTCTATAAAAAAGGTGAGACAGTTAAAGCAATCGTGCATGAAGTAAATATGCTTAACGGTTCTCCTAAAATTAATTTATCTAGAACCTCTCCAGTATTTTTAGAAAAACTAATGGAATTAGAAGTTCCTGAAATTTTAGATGGCCTTATCACCATTAAAAAGATAGTAAGAGAACCAGGTGAAAGAGCTAAAATCGCAGTAGAAAGCTATGATGACCGCATTGATCCAGTTGGAGCATGTGTAGGTATGAAAGGTAGCCGTATTCATGGTATCGTTCGTGAATTAAGAAATGAAAACATTGACGTAATTAACTTTACAACAAACTCTTCATTGTTTATTCAAAGAGCTTTAAATCCAGCGAAAATATCTTCTATCAGCATAGATGAAAACACAAAGAAAGCAAATGTATTCTTAAGTCCTGACCAAGTTAGCTTAGCTATTGGTAAAGGTGGATTCAATATTAGATTAGCTAGTAAATTAGTAGGTTATGATATTGAAGTATACAGAGAGGATATTGAATTTGATGATTCAGATATCGACTTAGAAGAATTTGCAGACGAAATCGACGGATGGATCATTGATGAGTTAAAAGCAATTGGCTTAGATACAGCTAAAGCAGTAATCAATATTCCTAATGAAGAATTGGTTAGCAGAACTGAGTTGGAAGAAGAAACAGTAGTTGAAATCAAAAAGATTCTTCAAGCTGAATTCGAATAAAAAAAGAAATCAAATAAAAAAGGGATGCTATTTTAGTATCCCTTTTTTTATGCCTAATATTTTATAATTTATTCTTATTTTACATAATACCAAAAGGGTACAATGAATAATTGTTGCCAATAAGTTTGTTGTACTTCTTTTGAACTGTTTTATCTATGAATTGAGTCATTAGATACATGTAACCATACAATACAAATCTTTGAATACTTTCCGGTGGATTTGCATCTATTTCAGTATCTATAGCACTTGCAACATCCGCAACGAATTTATTCACTGCTTCAGGGTCATCACTTAGATTAAAATAATTTTCGTCTGAAATATATGAGTCATATACCAACTTCAAACGAAGTGTTGTTCGAATTAAATAATTTGAAGGTAAAGAACTAATAAAATTTTGGACTTGCTCTACACTACCACCCCATTTTGGTTGTATGGCCTCTGAATAATGAATATAGGTCCACAAATGCTCAGGATTTTCTTTAATCGAAGCTCTATAATGTTCTTCAACTGCCTCAGAGTATCCAAGCCCCATACTTACCCTTATTAACCTGCTATGCGCTTCTGAAGCTAGCCAAGATTCGTTAATTGCTGCTTGCAAAAGCGGTCCTGATAATCTCAAATGTTCTACATACGATTCAAATTGCTTTGTGCTAAGTTCGGAGGCAACTTTGTTACTTCTTACTTTCCACGCATTATGCAAATACCATGCACCTAAAACCAAAGAAGACAATGCATTTTTACTGCTGTTCTCATAATAATTCTTAAGCTGCTTTTCATTTAAGGTTAATGCAACATGGTCGATTGCTTGGGTTAAGTCATCGCTATTAAAATGAGAAAGCATAGTTTCTGCTTGTTCATATTTCTTGTTACTAATAAACAAACTAATAACTTCAATATCCTTGCGTCCAAATGCATAATTTATTGCTGGAGCACGCAAAGCTTTAAAAACCTTTCTAATAAAAAATAATCCAGCTACAATAGGCAATATAGCTGCCATAAATCCTAAGACGTTCCACATAATTTTACATTAAACCTTTTATAATTTCATCAACACTGATGCCTTCCGCTTCAGCTTTATAGTTTTTTACCATACGGTGCCTTAAAACATCAATTGCAATGGCTTTAACATCTTCAATATCTGGAGAAAGCTTTCCATTTAATAAAGCATGGCATTTTGCACCTAGCACCAAAAATTGACCAGCTCTAGGCCCTGCTCCATAACTTATTAATTCATTAACACGAGCGCTCGCCATGCCAGTGTTAGGTCTAGTTTTACTTACCAGTTTAACAGCATATTCTAAAACATTTTCGGCAATAGGTGCTTTTCTTACCAATGACTGAAATTCCATAATTTCTTCTGCATTAATTATTTTTTTAGGTTTTGCAAAAGTATTTGAAGTGGTATTTCGAACTATACTTAATTCATCTTCGAAACTTGGATAGTCTAATACTAGGTTTAGCATAAAACGATCTAATTGTGCTTCTGGAAGCGGGTAAGTTCCTTCTTGTTCAATTGGATTTTGTGTTGCTAATACAAAAAATGGACTGCTCAACGGATATGATTTTCCGTTAACTGTCACATTTCTTTCTTGCATGGCCTCTAATAAGGCAGCTTGCGTTTTAGGTGGTGTACGGTTTATTTCATCCGCCAATACGATATTGGCAAATAATGGTCCTTTAATAAATTTAAAACTCCTTGTTTCATCTAAGATCTCATTTCCTGTTATATCGCCAGGCATAAGATCGGGCGTAAATTGAATTCGACTAAATTGCAAATCCAATACTTCAGAAATGGTTTTGATTAATAAGGTTTTTGCTAATCCTGGAACACCAACTAATAAGGCGTGGCTATTGCAAAACAATGCTGTTAAAACTCCATCTACCGCTTCATTCTGACCTACTATAACGGACGATATCTCTTTTTTTATTTGTGCAAATTTTTCGGTGAATTTTTCTGCACTAGCAAGGTCACTCATAATTATTGTTTTATATTGGTTATCCAGTCTTTAAAATAATCGCAGGTTAAATAGAAACCACTAATATAAATGTAAGTTTCCTTTTTCTTCTTTTCTGCCCATATGTCAAGTTGATCTTCCTTCTTTGAATCCAATGCCATTGATTGTATTCTCTGCCAGTCTTGATCTAGATTAGCCACATGGGGTTTTGATTCTGCAGCTAAATAAAATATTCTATAATAAGGTGATCCATCTTGTGCATATGCTATGATTGGTTCACTATAAGTACCTGGTTTCATCATGCCTATAGCAGAGGCCATTGACTTATCTAAATAATCAAAAGGTATTCTTTGAGAACCAATATTTGGATCCGTGAAAAATCCACAATTGGGTTTAGTTTCTTCATCTTGTGAATATTCTTTTACGGCAGCACAAAACTTAATTTGACCTGATTTAAGTTTAATTAAAATGGTATCCATTTTTTGTCTGCATAACTCCATATCAGATTCAATCAGTTTAGGACGAATAAGTATATGGCGAACAATAACCTTGTCACCACGTTTATCAATCAATTTTAAAATATGATATCCGTACTTTGTCTCAACAACTTCTGAAATACTGTCTTTTTTCAGTTTATATGCAGCCCTCTCAAATTCCGGCACCATATCGCCTCTGCCAAATTCTGGAAGTAAGCCTCCTTGAATTTTACTTCCTGGATCGTCTGAATATATACTAGATAGTCTTGAGAAACTCTCACCATCCATAATACGAGATCTCAATTCTGTTATTTGCTCAAGTGCTATTTCCTTAGCTTCACTAGAATGAGTTGGATTTAAAACAATTTGAGCAACTTCTACTTCTGACGACATAAACGGCAGACTATCAACTGGCAGTTTATTGTAATAATCTCTAACTTCTTTTGGTGTAATTTTAATTTCACTTTTGATCCGTTGCTCCATTCTCTCTAGTAACATTTGAGATTTTACTTTAGGGAAAATTTGGCTCTTATATTCAGCAACGCTCATACCTAAATATTTCTCAACATTTAGTCTGCTATTCATTTGTCGCTCAAAAAAACGAATGTTATTGTCTATTCGATCATTAATTTCGTCGTCACTCAATGGCAAACTATCAATCTCTGCTTGGTGAATAAGCATTTTATCAATTAATAATTTTTGCAACAATTGACATCTAATTTGCTGGGTAACCTCCAGCTCTGGGTCCAATTGTGATATTAAGATATCGAGTTCCGATCGCAGTATTGGTGTATTACCTACTACGGCTATAACTTCATCGATAATTTGATTTTGCTGTGCCTTTACAGAGCAAAGACTTAAACCAAATATAGCTATAGTTAAAATACTTTTTATTATTCTCATTTTATGTCTAGGTAATACTTTATATCGCCCCCTTTACTTGCTTTTTGATACAATGAATTTTGAATGTCTTTTAAGAATTTAAGTTTCCTTTGATATAAAATAATATCCTTAATTTTATCTTTCTCAAATTCTAATGGTGATAATGCATCTTTTATTCTAAAATCAATGATATACAATAGGTACAAAATCCCATTTTCCTCAATTGAAATATACTTATTGTTTGATAGAAACCTTTGTTGATTATAATTTTCATCTAAAGGAATTTCTTTGGTAATATCATCTAGAAACAACCAATTGCTGTCAGTATAAAAGTTATCTGCTTGCTTCTCTGCATACAATCTAAGTTCATTGTCATTGGTTGGACTAGGATTCTGCATTAAACGTTTTAGTTTGTTCAAATCAGCCTTCTGCTTATTGATCTTTACATATCTTATTTTGACAATGTTCTTTTTCAATTGAAAAGCTGCTTTATTTTCATCATAAAACGCTAATATCTCAGCATCTGTTACACCTGTATCCAATTTTTCTTTAACCAACTGTTGCTGATACTCGTAAATTAGCAAAGAACTTCTGTAGTCTTCTATAAGTCGTTCTTTGTTCTTTTGTTCATCAGTTAATGCATTTTCCGCTGCCTCCAATAATGCAGTTTTCTCAATCCATTTGTCGACAATTGATTTTAACAAACCGCTACTGTCGCCATTATTGTAGGCTATCCAAACATCCTCTGGGATATCAGATTTATATAAATACTTTCCATTGTATTCTGCAAGAATGTCTTGTTTTGACCCCGACTTACTGTCTTTACAGGCATGTAGGCCAAGGATAAGGAATCCAAGTAAAAAATATTTAAATTGAGATGTCAAAATTTTATTTATTTCCTGTCATTCTAGCTTTGATGGAATCATAAGCTGTTTGATTTACTACAATTGGATATTTTAACAACAATTGTTGTATCCATTCTTTTTCTAATGAAGCTTGATAATCACTCATTACTGAACCTCTAGCTTCATTTAAAGTTTTCTTTCCAGCAGGAATGAAATTATGAACAACAATAACGACAAAACCGCCAACAGATTTAGGGTCCTCAATAATTAAGTATTTTTGGTTTGTCAATCCTGAAGTGAAAATCATATTAGCATATTGGTTATTTCCTTGCTCATATTTGCCTGTCATAGGATTTGAAACATTTAGAGGATTTGAACGGTTATTCTTCTTCAAAATTGAATCCATGGTCAATCCATTTTCTAAATCCTTTTTCAAGCTTTCTGCTATTGTTCTATTAGCACATCTGTATATTGTAGCTTCATAGCGGTCTTTAAAGTTATATTGGCTTGAATGCTCATTGTAAAAGTTTTTTAATCCAACGGTATCTTCCGCACTTTTGCTCCAAACTTTTTTATCTGTTAAGGTAAACAACAAGATTCCTTCTTTATATTCTTTGTACAAAGCAGCAAATGTGTCATTGGTATTTTCCAAGTCATTCTCGTAAAATTCCATAATATTTTGCAGTCTAAAAGCTTGATAGTATTGCTCGATTACGCTTGACTTAGATTTTGAATTGCTTGGTTTTTGAACTTCTACCAACCATTTAGTAAAATCTTTTACTGTGTAAGTCTTCTTAGCTTTGTTCAATGCAAATAAGCTAACAGATGATTCAGGAGATTTCATTTTTACACTATCCTCTTTCAATTCACCAATTAACAAGGCATCATCAATGTATTTAAGCAAGATAGCATTATACTTCTTGTTTTCTTTAAACTTGTACATTTTCTTAGCTTTCTCATACACAGCTAAAGTATTTCTATATTGTCTACTATCACGACTTATTTTATTTAAGATACTTCCTTTGATTTTACTAAGAGAATCAATAGGTTTCAAAGAAATTCTTTGCAAAATATGGAAGCCATTTGCTGTTTGAATTGGGCTAGAATAGTCACCATCTTTTAACAAACTAAAAGCAGTATTCTTGAAATTTTCAGGGTATCTAACACTTGTCATTGAAAACAAAGGCAGCTCACCATTCTTCAAAACACTAGAAGCGTCTTCTGAATATTGTTGAACCAAAGAAACAAATTTTTCGCCATTTTGAAGTTTTTTGTATACTTCATTGATTTTGGCTTCCGCCTCCAACACCTCTTCTTGAGAAGGATTTGGATTCATTTCAATTTTAATCTGGCGAACAGAAATCTCACCTTTAGATAATCTTTTATCAAAAACTTTTACAATATGGTATCCAAATTCAGTTCTAAATACTCTTGAAATTTTCCCTACTGGTGTATTGAATGCATAATTCTCAAACTCATAAATCATTTGAAAAGCCGTAAAATACCCTAAGCTACCTTGATTGTTTGGTGCTGAAGGATCTTCACTGAATTCAACTGCTGCGTTTTCAAAACTTAAACCACTGTCAATTTTATTGCGGATTGAAATGATTTTGTTAAGAGCGATTAAAGTATCTTGAGGAGAGGCAAAAGGTCTAACTACAATCAAAATATGACTAGCTTTTACTTCGTATTTCATACGCTCGTAGGCCTCATTCACCAATTGCTCGTTAACAACTTTGTCTGTTAAATATGGTTTTGCAATTTGTTTTCTGTAAGTAGCTAACTCCGTTTTAAAATCTTCTGTGGTATCTAATCCTTGGTCATAAGCATCTTGTACCTTCAATTTGAATTTTTTGTAAAGTTCAAGGTATTCGTCTACCTCTGAAGCTTTTGATACATATCCTTTATCTTTATTTTTAGAGAAACCTTTATAAAACTCTTTGGTTGTAACCGTTTTGTTACCATAGTTAAACAAAGTAGTGTCTTTTGTTGGTTTACCAGCTAGCAAAAACAAGGTTGGTTGAAGCAGTATTGCCAGCAATACAATTCGTCTCATATTGAATGTCATAAATTTAATAAGCTTACAAAAATAGGATTTTTTTTTGTTAGTTTTGCATTCTTTAAAAAGACATGACTGCACTTAAAATATATGATACATACAAGCGTGAAACCTTGTCGTTTGAACCACAAAAAGCTCCATTTGTAGGCATTTATGTTTGCGGTCCAACAGTCTATGGATTTCCTCATTTGGGCCATGCCCGAGGACCAGTTGTTTTCGATGTTTTACATAGATATTTAAGACACTTAGGATTTAAAGTAAGATTTGTAAGAAATATAACCGATGTCGGGCATCTTGTAAACGATGCCGATGCTGGAGAAGATAAAATTGCTAAAAAAGCGAAATTAGAGCAACTTGAACCAATGGAAATTGCTCAATTTTATACAGATAGTTACCATCAAATGTTGCATTCAATGAATGTTTTACCAGCATCTATAGAACCTAGAGCAAGTGGCCACATCATAGAACAAATTGAAATGATTCAAGAAATCATTGATAATGGCTTTGCCTATGTAGTCAATGGTTCTGTGTATTTTGATGTTTTGAATTACAGCAAACATCATGACTATGGAAAGCTCTCTGGTAGAATAATTGAAGACCTGATTGCTGGTGCCGGAAATGATGCTCGAACATTAGAAGGGCAAGACGAAAAAAGAAATTCAAATGATTTTGCACTCTGGAAAAAGGCAGGTGAAGAACATATTATGCAATGGAATAGTCCGTGGGGTAAAGGTTTCCCAGGTTGGCACATCGAATGCTCTGCTATGAGTAAAAAATACTTGGGCGAAACATTTGATATTCATGGTGGTGGCATGGATTTGCTATTTCCACACCATGAATCAGAAATTGCTCAATCAATTGCATGTGGAGGAAAACAGCCAGCTAAATATTGGATGCACCATAACATGATTACTGTTAATGGGCAAAAAATGGCTAAATCCTTAAACAATGGCATCTCTATAGATGAATTTTTCTCAGGAAAAAATGCACTCTTAGAGAAAGCTTATTCACCAATGACTTTAAAGTTCTTCATTTTACAAGCCCATTATCGTGGCACTTTAGATTTTAGTAATGCCGCTCTTCAAGCTTCAGAAAAAGGATTAAACAGACTCTTAAGCGCGTCTGAAACACTTAAGAAGATTGGCCCGAGTGAAACCAACGAAGTTGAAATAGAGAAATTGGTAGAAAAATGCTATGATGCTATTAATGAGGACCTAAACACCCCAATTTTAATTGCTAATTTATTTGAAATGGTAACAACCATTAACAATCTTTCAGCTGGTAATTTAAAAATAGGCGCTAAAGAATTGGAAATTTTACAAAAAAATTACAATTCATTTGTTTTTGACATTTTAGGATTAAAATTAGAACAAGAAGTAAATTCAGATAAAATTGACGGGTTAATGCACATGCTCATTAAAATGAGAAATGAAGCAAAGATTCAGAAAAACTATAGCGTTTCAGATCAAATCAGAAATGAACTATCTTCAATAGGTATTGAACTTAAAGATGGTAAAGATGGCACCAGTTATACACTGAACTAGATTACTTTTTTATTAGTGCTTTAAAATCGTTTTTTAAGCCACTATAAGACGTCAAATCAACTTTAATAGAACCTACCATAATTTTCGCTTTAATTCGAATTGGTATCTTATTTTCGTCATCACTGATCCAAACAGTCATGTCCTCTTGGTCTTTGAAAACTCTATCTACAATTAATGTTGGGACTAATTTAATGCATTTAACTTTTCCAATATCAGTTGTAATAGTCTCTTTACCGGCATATTTAAATCCTAAATTGTAAATTTTGTTGTCTAAATATACATCCAATGGAAACTTATCTCCTACCTTAGACTTTGTAAAATCAATGTTTCTAACATAATAAATTGATGAAATAACATCATGGGTATATACTGGCATATCGAGCATCCCTTTTACCCCAAATAGTTTTTTAGAATTGTGTTTGAAGGTTACAAGATCGTTGTCGGTATATTTATCTTCTTGAACACTTTTATTATAACTTATTGGCGCCATTGCTTCGGCATCTATGAAAGTTTCAAATCTATCACGCACTTTATAGGCCCAATCAAATGACTTAAGCGTTTTACCTTCAGCCTTTACATTAAAGCATTTACGGTCATATTTTTGAACCAAAGCTGGTCCAACTTCAAAAACAATAGAAGCAGCATTTATCAAACCATAGTGAACTCTAAATTCAAGCTTTTCATTGTTGGTAAAAGCATTGTTTGTGATTTTTCTATACTTAAAAGCCTCATCTGCATTAACCGCTGAACTTAAGGGATCTACAGTAAAAGAACTCAATGCAGCTCCAGTTAGAATAAGGGAACTTAATAAAGTTAAAGTAAAATAAAATGGCTTAATATTCATTGGTAAAAGGATTATAATCTAAAGAAATCAATAATCGTTCCAAATTATTACATTTGAAAACTCATTCAAACCCTTTTAAAATGAAATTAAAATCACTTTTAACTTTTTTAGTTTTTGGTTTAATTATTAATTCAAATGCCCAATTAAGAAACCAAGTATTTGATCAAAAAGACACGCTGATTAAAGGTGACACTCAAACGCTCAAATTAAACCTAGAATTTTTCAATTATTACAGAAATACTGAATATTTTGATTTGATTGAAAAAGGACAAACTTTTTTTGGTTCAATGCTACAGGCTCATTTAAGCTATCAACCTTACAATGATGTTATACTAAAAGGTGGAATTCAAACAAGACAAGATTATGGAAGTACAGGTTTTGTCGCAGTTCAACCTGTATTTAGTGTTTCTATATTCAAAAACAAATGGCGATATAACTTGGGCATGCTTCAAGGAACTACAAATTATGGTTTTATTGAGCCTATGTATAATATTGATAGAGCAATAACACATCGCATTGAAAATGGTATGCAAGGCATTTATAAAAGTAAAACTTTTTACTTCAATAATTTCCTAGTTTGGAACGAGCCAACTTACAGAACCAGCACAAATCAAGAGAAATTTACTGTAGGAATTCTATCAGAAAAGCAAATAATCAATAATAAGAATATCTACTTTTCTATTCCATTTCAAGGCACTTTAGCACATAGAGGTGGGCAACTTAATGGCAATCCTACCCCTATTTTTTCAAGAGTTAATACAGCTATAGGTGGTAAGTTATACTTTAAATCTGCAAATGGATTTACTATAAAAACTGAAAACTATTGGTTGCATTGCGAAGATTTTTCTCCAACTATAACTCAGCCATTTAAAAATGGCAATGCATCATGGCACACTTTGTCCTTCTTACATAAAGGAATAGAAGTAATGTTTAATTATTGGGCAGGACGTGAATATCAATCTCCTGTTGGAACGCAGATTTACAACAATTACAATTATTATAATGTATATGAGCACCGCCAATATAGACACATGATTATGTCTCGATTTATGTATACTCAAGCATTGAAAAAAGGAATGTTTTTAGACTTTAGACTTGAACCTTTTTATGACAAGGAATATGGCAGATTCCAATACAGTTATTCCTTATATCTAAAGATTAATTTGGAGAGAAATGTTGGAAAGATCTAGAATTAATCGAGTTATAAATTATCAATGAAGTACTGTTTTAATTCATTGATTTGCTTAAAAACTCCTTTAAAAAACTGATTTCTTTGCTTCTCAGAAACTCCACTGATTAAAGTTGATCGTGCCATTAAATTATTCATCCATTGTTCATTCTGAGCATTGAAACCAATATTATTTGTGGACATGAAATTAAATGTGCTATAGCTGATATATGAAGCTGAGATGCTTTCCGTTTTAGCCAAAATACTATTGGTACCAATCATTACATCACTAATAAATAGATTGTATTTAGCATTGACCATGGTGCCGTTACTTGAAAACATATAAGCAGCTTCTGCTTGTTTTTGAATATGTTGAATACAAGAAGTCAAATCATCTGCTACTTTATTGGCATCTTCAATTGAATTAAAGAATCCTGCATCCCAATAAAATTGAATTTGTTTAATGGTGCTTTTTGCGGTCTCAGTTGTCCATATCTCTGTTGAATTTAATTTTGAAAAAGCAGAAAAAATCTCGCGCGCTAACGATAAAATTTCCTCTGAAATTTCTATTTCCCCATAATTCTTATTTTGAAAATCTTTAACCATCATTAATGATTTCAACCAATAAGTAATTTTAAACTTCATTAAATTTTCTTGACTATAATGGTAATAAACTGGAATGTCTTCAGCACCAAAATAAATATGTGAACTTTCAAATTGGCTTAATCTTTTCACATTTAGCAACATGTTTTCTAAATAATGTTTATAGGATTCAACATCGTTATTTAACTGATTGGTTTTGAAACTAACCACAGAATGCAACTCATTATTCAAGGCTTCCAAGGGCAAATTAAAATGATTTGCAATCATTGCAGCTTCAGTTAAGGTATATTCAGTATCATTCCTCAGTCTTCGATAGGCACTATCCAAACTTACATCCAGCAATTCGCTGATTTCTTTGGCCAATGAAAGATTACTTGGAACATGCTGACTTAAAATTTCATTCCATTTTTCTTGATAATTATTATTATTTTTTGCCATTTCAATGTAATAACTTTATTATTTTATGCAATTATAATTAAAATAAAATTAAAAATCACAACTTCAAGACCTAAATCATAGTACAAAGTTTTATTAATACACATAATATAATAATATCACTCGATAGTAAATTAATAATAGATAAAATACTATTCTGAACCCAACGCAATTTTGCATCAATAAATTTTTACAAAGTCATGAACACTAAATTCATTTTCGCAATTACCTTTTTATCATTGTTAAACTTTAACAATGCCTTTTCTCAAAGCAATTTAAAAACAAAGGTTGCATTGATTGAAATTGACACAAAAAGCATTATGCAAACTGCTGGAGCAAATACCACAGCATCTTCTATAACTGCCCTTACCAGACTAGAATTAGGAAAACTTAATATCTACTCTTTAATTGACCCATATGACCTTGAGTACATTGCTAAAAGGGACAATTTGAAATACGATAATTGTTTTAGCACATTCTGTATTGATGAAATAGCGAAAAAACTAGAATGTGAAAAGGTATTTACCGGAAGTATTTCAAACGTCGCAGATAGAATTGTAGTTATTTTCAAAGTCTATGACACAAAAACAAAAGGATATGACAAGGAAATAGTTAAAGAATTTCTAAATCTGCCATCATCTATTCCAACTATGATTCGCATAACTCTTAATGAAATGTATGCAATACCTAATAACACAGAAGAGGTAAATACGTTAACAAAGAGCTTCATTTTTGACGAACAAAGAAACAACCCTTACACAAATCGCTTAAGAGCGGATGGTCCTCGAATGGGTTTAACCTTTTTTACCGGAAGCACAGCTACTCTGCTAGCTGCTCCAAAAAAAGAAGGCGGATTTGCAGCAATGCCTTTAATGTTTCAATTTGGTTATCAATTTGAAAAACAATATTTAAATCAAGGAAATTTTCAAGCATTATTTGAGGTAGTTCCAATGTTAACAGGACTTGATCAAGGGTTATTTATTCCTAGTATTACCCTTTTAAATGGCATGAGAAACAATCAAAATGGATGGGAGTTTGCCTTTGGCCCTTCACTATCAATTATAAAATCATCTAATGGATTTTATGACAATCAAAATAATTGGCATTTGGCAAAAGACACAAGCTCAATGAGCAGTAAACCGTTTATTGAAAGTCGAATGGACAGCAGAGGAACCTTCTCGTTCCACCCTTCCTTTGTTTTTGCATTAGGCAAAACCTTTAAATCAGGAAAACTAAATATTCCTGTAAATGCCTACTTTGTCCCAAGTAGTACTGGATATAGATTTGGGGTTTCATTTGGGTTTAACAGCAGAGCAAGATATGAAAGCGCAACAATAACTAATTAATAGAATTCTATTAAATTAGAAAGTGGGTACTAGAAATAGTACCCATTTTTATTTTATCACAAATTATCACTTATTACCCAAGCTTCACTCCAAGCTGCTTGGAAATTAAATCCACCTGTAAGTGCATCAATATTCAATACTTCTCCAGCAAAATAAAGTCCGGGAATAATTTTACTCTGCATGGTTTTAAAATCTACTTCCTTCAAATCTACCCCACCAGCAGTTACAAACTCATCCTTAAATGTGCTTTTGCCATCTACTTCTAATTGAAAACCAGATAGATTTTCAGCAAATTTTAATAGATCTTTTTTAGATGCGTCCGACCAAGTATTAAATGTATTTACGAAAGTTAAACTATGAATCCTTTGCCACCAGCGTTGGGGTATATTAAACAGAGGCGTATTTACTACTTGCTTCTTGGGATGCTCCGCTTTTATTTTCAATAAAAAATCTAAGGTATCCTCAACTTTTAAATTACTCAAACTTACAGATATTTCAAATCTGTACTGTAATTGATTAAGCATCCGTGCAGCAATGGAAGACAGTTTCAAAATTGCAGGACCACTTAAGCCCCAATGGGTTATTAACAAAGGACCGGACTGGGTTAAGTCTGATTGTGAAAGTCTACTTTCCTTTAATTGCGACTTGTCTAACAACAACTTCACACTAGCTTTAGGAACACTTAATCCCATCAGTTCAGCTATGAAATCATTTTCAATATTAAAAGTAAACAATGATGGAACAGGTTCTATAATTTTATGACCCAAGCCTTTTAGTATTTGCCAAAAAGCATCACTACTTCCTGTTGCTACTAATACTTGACGGGCTTCAACGATTTCGTCGTTTATATTTAATTGAAAGACTCCATTTTTTTCAATGGATTTAACACTGCGTAATGTCTTAATTGGAATTTTTAATTCATCACATTCATCAAGAAAACAATTTACTATGGTTTCAGAATTATCAGTTATTGGAAAAATGCGTCCATCAGCTTCAGACTTCAAGACTATTCCTCTTGATTCAAACCATTTTACAGTATCCTTTGTATTAAATCTTTCAAATACAGATAACAGTTCTTTATTCCCTCTGGGGTAATAAGAAACCAGCAATCGGTTGTCAAAGCAGGCATGGGTTACATTGCAACGCCCGCCTCCACTGATCCTAACTTTACCTAGAACAGTTTTACTTTTTTCGAAAATCTCAACCTTTAAATTGGGATGCTTTCTTTTGGCATTTATTGCTGCAAAAAAACCGGCAGCACCCCCACCAATAATGGCAAGATCGAGCATAAACCTAAGAAATTGGGGTTACCTTGATGGAATAACTTTCCATTACCAAGTTAGCAAGCAATTTTCTGCTAGCTTCATCAGCTTCCTTCAAAGCATCTTGTTCAGTTGCTGCAGTAGTTTGGTAAGTGATACATTTACCAACTCTCACGTTATCAATGCCAGTGAATCCAACATTATGCAAGCCAACAGTAACTGTCTTTCCTTGAGGATCCAAAAGCTCTTTACGAGGCATTACTTCTATTTCTACAGAAAATTTCATGATGATTTTTTTGCTGCGAAATTAATTATAATAGATGACAAAACATAAAAAGCATAAAATATAGGTATACAAAGCCATTGAAATAACAACAATGAGACTATACCTACTAGCAATAAGAATATGTGTTGATAGTAATTTGAAATAGGACCTTTCTTAATTTTCAAGGATGGTAATTTTATTTCACTAATCAATAACATTGATACAACAGCACAAAAAACCAAATAACCATATTCATAATCAAAAACTAATTCATAGAAAAAACCGCCGTCTATCATGGCCATTGACATAACTGTGATTCCAGTAATTGGTGTTGGCACACCTATAAACGAGGTTGTTTGACGGGTATCCAAATTGAATTTAGCCAAACGGTAAGCAGAAAATACAGCCAAAAGCAAAAAAGAATAACGGTATATACCATGGATATTATAGGATAACGAATACAGCAAACATGCTGGCGCTAGTCCGAAAGTTACCAAGTCGGCCAATGAATCTAATTGTTTACCCAATTCGCCACTAACTTTCAACAACCTTGCTAAAAAGCCATCAAAAAAATCTAAAACTGCTGCCAGTAAAACTAGATATACTGCAGTTTTAGGCTCATCATTAAAAATGTTTACTATTGCTAGAGTACCACAAGATAGGTTTCCTAGAGTAAACATATTGGGAATGTGTTTGACTAAATTCATTGTTGACGACAAATCTAATAGTTAAGAATTGGAATCAAAAACTATCTTAAAAATTAACACAAAGAAAACATTAGAGAAATCGGAATTTAAGTCAAAATAAAAATCACTGTTTCAAGCATAAAAGAAAGCATTTGAACGCTTAAATGCTTAAAAATGTATAATTAAAAATGTTTTCAGTACTTTTGCTACATGACAAATAAAGTTTTACTAGCCATGCTATTTGTTGTTTCAGCATTTTCAGTGAATGCGCAAAAAAACAAATCTAAAAGCGATGAACCTAGCAACAACATAAGCTCCTTCCTAAATGATGGAAGAGTTAAAGGTGTAAATAACTTGATAAGAATTCGTTTGGCTCCAAGTTTTATGGGCTATATGGGTGCAAGTTATGAAAGGAAATTTACAGAAAAATTTGGTCTAGAAGTAGGTGCAAATGTTAAAACCAACAAAAGCGCAATCTGGGAAGAATACAGAGAGGCACACTTTAATGCTCCTTTTGGGACTGAGTATATTGCTTCTAAAAAGGGTATAGGATTTAGCATATTTCCCAAATATTATAAATATGGAAAATATATCAATCATGGCAGATATATTGGTCTTCAATTAAACACACGTTCATTTAAATCAGATTTTAATTTATATGTACCAAGTTCAATTATGGATACTTATGCAACACAATCTGATGTTGCTTGCTCTTATAAATCTTTATTTTTAGTTTGGGGTAATCAACGACAATTCGGATCAAGATTTACATTTGGTATGGAACTTGGTTTTGGCGTAAATCAGGATAATATCAAAAAATTGAATCAATACACATGGGATGATATAAATTCGAAAAGTATCATTACTCAAATAGATGTAAAACACAATCAAATTACCATGCAGATTGATTTATCTTTAGGCATATTACTATAAAAAACAGATGAAAAATATATTATTACTACTTTGTGCATTATGCATTTCAAATGTTTTTTCTCAAAAAAACAATGCAATAAAAGAACTTACAGGAACTGAATTTAGACCTGAAAAAAAAGACAGACCCTATTTCTATCAGAATGCAATAAAAATTGGCGATAACTACTATGTAGTTGCACAAAAAGGAGACAGAGCCTATACAAATTTCTTTGGATTTTATAGTAGATTAAAATACGACTTCAAAATATTCAAATTAGATGCTAAAATGAATGTAAAGTCTGTGGCTACAATCCCTGCAGAATTTGAAGGGAAAGATGTACAAACTTTAAAAATAGGCCGTTATGGCGATAAACTTTGTGCGTTGTTTTATTTTAATAATAGAAAAGCTCGAAAGCAATATCTTTTTGCTCAAATGTATGAATTGAAAAATTTTGCACCTGTTGGCAAACCATATAAAATAGGTGAAACAATGATTACCAAAAAAGAAAGCAAAATAGGCTGTATTTTTAAGGTATCAATTACTGACGACTTTTCAAAGATGCTCATTACTGCCGACAGGACTAATATTAGCAGAAGTAGAAGAGAGAAAAAAGCTGCTGCTGAACAAAAAAACCATACATTTTCTTATTGGTTAATTGATTCAGATTTTAAATTAATTAATGTTGGAAAGAATGTTAAAATGGGAAAAGGCACTACAGAAATTATTGATCAAACATTTGACAATGAGGGAAACATGTGCATTTTAGGATTTGAACAAGCCACTACCACCAAAAAGAGCCGTTATGTATTCGGGGACATCGACGGCGACGAAGATGGCAATAACAGCAAGCTTGTAATGAAAATCATTAGGCCTAATGGTGAAGCTACAGATTTAACTTTTGCCAATGGAGAATATTTTTATTCAGCTATGATGAAACTAAACCCTAACACAGGAAATGTTGCCGTAGTGGGTTTATTGGGCAGTGGAAAATATGGCTCAAAAGGATTGTTCACCCAACAGGTAAATATTAAAACTGCTGAGGTATTGGCAGAAAACAAAAGTCTATTTGGCATCGATTTAGTAAAAGAAATAAACAGTTTAAAACCGCCAACTGTCAAGTCTAGTAAGTCTAACGCTAAAAAAGAAAAGCGTGCAAACAAAGACAAAAAAGAATCAAAGAAAGTTAAGAAGACAGAAGTCCCTGACTATCTACATATGTTTGTTAGACTCGGTTCTTGTCATTATAACGATAGCAACGAGTTGGTAGTAGTTGGCCAAAAATATTATACCTATACTGTAACCTACACTACAACAGATTCGAAAGGAAGAACAACAACACATACTGTAACTTATTATGTTTATGGTGATATCATTTCATTTAAAGTTAGTCCTGAAGGAGAAATTGAGAACTTTGGATACATTTTCCATCATGTTGAAACAACTGCTTATGTCTATAAAGATTACACTTCACTTTACACTGGTGATAAACTTTATATTTTGACAAAATCAAGTGGAGGTCAAATGTTCTTAAACAATAAAGCTTCTAGCCTGCAATTATTTAAAGAATATAATACCATAGCTAGAAGAAATTCCTATGCAGACTTCATGAATGTTAGTGAAAATGAAATGATTCATATAAGTTCAAGAAAAAACAAAGTATTGTTTAGTTTAATTTCTGTAAAACTCGAAAAATAGATTTAATAGGTTTATTAATCTAGAAATCATTTAGATGTAAATTTATTTTTTTACTAATTTGAAGAATTTTTAAAACTTGCGATTTTAGATTTATTTGTGTACTTTTGCACCGCAAATAACAATAACAATTATTTGCATGGCTAGTCCAAAAAAATCCCCAATTGACTTCTCGAACAAAATTAAAGGCGACAGCCTGACTTTTGACGATGTTCTTGTTTTACCGCGTTACAGCGAAATCTTGCCAAGAGATGTTGTAACTAGAACCAAGTTAACACGTAATATCTACATCAATATTCCAATCATCTCAGCTGCTATGGATACTGTAACTGGTAGCACTATGGCAATTGCTATGGCAAGAGAAGGTGGAATTGGTATCATCCATAAAAACATGACGATTGCACAACAAGCTAAAGAGGTTGTCAAAGTTAAAAGAAGTGAAAGTGGCATGATCCAAAATCCTATAACCTTAACAGGTGAAGGAACCCTTAAAGATGCTTTAAAATTGATGAAGGACAATCATATTGGAGGAATTCCAATTATCGATGCCAAACATCTATTAATTGGAATCATCACCAATAGAGACTTAAGGTTTGAAAAGAATACCAGCAAGAAAATCAAAGATGTAATGACCAAGAAAAACTTGGTTACAAGTGAAATTGGAACTGATTTGGTAAAAGCTGAAGCTATTTTACAAAAACATAAAATTGAAAAGCTACCGATTGTAGATAAGAAAGGCAAATTAATGGGCCTTATTACTTATAAAGATATTCAAAAAGTAAAAAGTCACCCAAAAGCTTGTAAAGACAATTACGGTAGATTATTGGTTGGCGCTGCTGTAGGAATAACAGCTGATACTCTTGAAAGGGTAAAAGCTTTAGTTGATGCAGAAGTTGATGTTATTACATTAGACACAGCTCATGGTCACTCTAAAGGTGTTGTAACCGAACTTAAGAAAATTAAAAAAGCATTTCCAAAATTAGATGTAATTGTAGGTAATGTTGCAACCGGTGACGCCGCCAAAGCCCTAGTTGAAGCTGGAGCAGATGCCATTAAAGTTGGTGTTGGACCAGGAAGTATTTGTACTACTAGAATAATAGCTGGTATTGGGGTTCCTCAATTATCTGCTGTTATGGATAGTGCTGCAGCAATACAAGGTTCAGGCGTTCCTATTATTGCTGATGGTGGTATTCGCTACAGTGGCGACCTAGTTAAAGCTATTGTTGCAGGTGCTAGCACAATTATGGCTGGTAGTTTGTTTGCCGGCACTGAAGAAAGCCCAGGAGAAACAAGCATATACGAAGGCAGAATGGTTAAGTCATACCGCGGTATGGGAAGTATTGAAGCCATGAAAGAAGGAAGTAAAGACAGATACTTTCAAGATGCTGAAGAAGAAATTTCTAAATTGGTACCAGAAGGTATAGTTGGAACTGTGCCATTCAAAGGTAAAGTGGGTGAAGTTTTATACCAATATGTTGGAGGTCTTAGAGCTGGTATGGGTTACTGTGGAGCAGCAACAATTGAAGATCTTCAGACTGCACAATTTGTAAAAATTAGCAATGCTGGGATTAAAGAAAGCCATCCACACGATATAAAAATAACTAAGGAAGCTCCAAATTATAGCCGTTAACAGCAGCAATTTGAACGTTAATATTGTCAAACTTTAATTAGTTAGATTTATGAACAAGAAAACCATCATTTTATTTGGCGCCATCATTACGGTTTTACTATTGTTTTTTTTCTTAAGAAGAAATAATGGAAACACTCTTTCAAATGATGAACGTGAATTTGAATTTAAGTCAACAGATAAAATTGACAAAGTTTTTTTAAGCAACAAATTCACTAAAGAATATGTTCTATTAACTAAAAAAGATAAAGACAATTGGACAGTTAACGACAGTTTCGTTGCTAGCAATTATCAAATAGAGATTTTATTTGATGGCTTGAAAAAAATACGTGTTAAAAGACCTGTATCTAAACATGAAATTAACCCAGTAAAGAAAGACCTTGCGCTAAATGGAACTAAGGTTGAAATTTACGAAAATGGAAATCTCTCAAAAGTGTTTTATGTTGGGGGAAATACCAGTGATGAAATGGGCACATATTTTATGATGGAAAAAGGCGAAGAGCCATATGTTTGTCATATTCCTGGATTCAATGGTTTTCTAAATGCAAGATTTTTTACCAAAAAAGATGGTTGGAGAAGTAAGAATATTTTTGCACTTAAAGATTCTGAAATAAAAAAGATTGATTTAAAATGGTCTGAAAACAGCAAATCATCTTTTAGCATTGATAATTCTGGGAAAGAACCTTTATTATATTCAGAAAATCTACTGTTAAAAAACAACATTGAAGTTAATCTAAACCACTTAAAAACATATTTAAAACTCTGGGAGAACTTATCATTTGAAGGTTTTCCAATTGATTTAAATGCTAAACAAATTGACTCAATTTACAATACAAATCCTTTATTGGTGATTAAAGTTTTGGATAAAAAAGACAAGCTTGTTAGTTTAAGAATATATAAGAAAGGGATAAAACGAGACTCTAATATTCAATTTGATGAACAAGGTAACCCATTGCAATTTGATATAGAGACTTTCTATGCGTTTATTAATGAAAATGGAAAAGAAGTAGTTCAAATACAAGATTACATTTTCGGCAAGGTGATGAAACAAAGCACTGATTTTCTTATTAAGTAATGCGAAATATTGCACTATTTTTTAGCCTCATTTTCGTTTTAAGTTCTTGCAAGAATAAACCTAAATCTATTGAGGGATTTATTGTTTTAAAAGGAAAAACAATGGATTCTAAGTATGAAATAGCATACAAAAGCAATAAAGATTATAAAATGGAAATAGACAGCATTCTAAACAACTACATTGCTGTTCTTAGTCTAATTGATTCCAATTCTATTTTATATAAGTTTAACCACAATATTGAATTAAGTACTACAGAATATCAAAAGTTTCTAAAATTTAAACCATACTTCTCCGATTTAGATTCCATTTCAAGAAGATTGCATTTAGAGAGTGCAGGGGCATTTAATTCCGGATTAGGAGAATTGTATAACTATTGGGGCGTTGGAGAGAAGCAGGTTTTCCCTATGAGTTTTAATGGTGACTACATAAACAATTTAAAAGGTTTAGACTTTGGATACAAAGTAGATTTTTTGAATCTTAAAGTCAATAAGCTTAATGTAAACCAACAAGTAAATTATAATTTGTTGTCAATAGGTCAAGTTGTAGATGCCATAGCTAATATGTTTGATTCAACATATCATTTAAAGAACTATTATATCAATATTGGAGGTAAAATAAGGGTTAAGGGCAATAATGGACATGATTCTTATTGGCCAATCATAGTGGAAAAACCAATGATAAATAGCCTTAAACAAATTGAATTTTGCACTCTACCATTAAAGAATTACAGCCTAGCAAGTGCTAGTAGTTTGAAAAATTTTCATTTTAGTCAAGGTAAAAGATACAGTCAATTTATTGACCCACTGACTGGTTTTCCGGCAAAAAACGAATTGTTAAGTGCTACCGTTTTAGCGCCAAGTGCAATAGAGGCAAACGCCTATGCAAGCACTTGTATGGCTTTGGGTCTAAACAAATCTATCAGTTTTATTCAAAACAATCCTTCCCTTAAAGCCTTTCTTATTTTCGAAAAAGAGGGTAAAATAGAATATTGGTCAAGCAGCAATCTAGCATTTAAACTGGCCAAAAAATCTGAGTAAGTACTGTAAATAGAATAAATTTTACTTATTCAGCATTAATTATCCATTCTTCTGTGTTTCAATAGGCTTGAATATTAAAAAAATTATTAGCTTCGCCTTTTAATTGTGCAAAGTGTCATAAATGGATTTATCAATTATTATAGTTAATTACAATGTCAAAGCTTTACTTGAGCAAACATTGTTATCCGTTTATAAAGCGATTCATGACCTTCAAATTGAAGTTATTGTGGTTGACAATAATTCTGCAGATGAATCTTGCGCGATGGTCAGCGAAAAATTCAAAGATGTTGTTCTTATTGCAAATACAGAAAATTTAGGTTTTAGTAAAGCAAATAACCAAGGAATTTTGATTTCTAAAGGGAGAAATGTTTTGTTGTTAAACCCTGATACAGTAGTTGCTGAAGACACTTTAACAAAAACAGTTCAATTCCTAGACAATACGCCCGAAGCTGGGGCATTAGGCGTAAGAATGATTGATGGTCGAGGTGATTTTCTTCCTGAATCCAAAAGAGGACTACCAACGCCGGCAGTTGCATTTTACAAAATGTCTGGCTTGGCAAAATTATTTCCAAAATCTAAACGATTTGGAGCCTATCATCTAAGTTACTTAAATGAACATGAAACCCATAAAGCAGATATTCTTAGTGGGGCTTTTATGATGATTAAAAAATCCGTACTTGACGAAGTGGGATTATTAGATGAGTCTTTTTTCATGTATGGGGAAGACATTGATTTAAGTTACAGAATTGTAAAAGCAGGGTATAGTAATTACTATTTCGCAGATACAACAATCATACATTACAAAGGAGAAAGTACCAAGAAACACAGTGTAAATTATGTAAAGATATTTTACTTAGCAATGGCCAAATTTGCAGATAAGCATTTCACTAAACAACAAGGTTGGTGGTTTAGTGTATGCATTAAATTGGCAATATTTGCAAGAGCTACAATGGCGTTAATGATTCGTACAATCAATGCGCTTAAGATTTTCACTTTCGACTTTCTGCTAATTTTTATAGGGTATTACGGCCTAATGAGGTACTGGGAAATCTATAATAAATTTGTAGTTGGTGGCTTTTATCCTCCTATCTATATAAAAGTACATGTGCCTATTTATATCTTAATGTGGTTAAGTGGGGTTTATATTCTTGGAGGATACAAGGAGCCATTTAAATTAGGCAAAACCATTAAGGGTGTCTTTCTAGGTAGTTTTATATTGCTTGCGATTTATGCCTTGTTACCAGAAAGTTTAAGATTTTCAAGAGCTTTAATTTTATTGGGATCAACTTGGAGTTTGCTTGCTTGTGTTTTTATTAGAGTGGCTTATCACTTTATAAAATTTAAACATTTTGACACATCTGCAAGTCAGATGTCACAAGTATTTATTGTGGGCAATAAAGAAGAATGTGAAAGGGTAAAAAATATCTTACTAAATTATCCCAACAGATTTAAACTATTAGGGTTTATAAAACCCCAAAATGAAAATGCAAAAGGAGATTGGATTGGAAGCATTAAAAATTTATCCTTACTTATCGAAATCTATAAGGCCAATGAAATCATTTTTTGTGCAAAAGACATCTCTAGTGCAGAAATAATGGATATAATGGGACAAACAAGTATAAAAGGGATTAAATACAAAATTATGCCTGAGATGGGGGCACACATTATTGGAAGTAATTCAAAGAATACAACAGGTGAATTTTATAGTGTAAATATAGCTCCGGCACTGAGCAGTAAAGAGGTACAAAAGAAAAAAAGATACTTTGATTTAATCATGTGTGGAGTCTTTATTGTTCTTATGCCTATTTTAATTCTAAAACCTAAGTTCATGATATTAATTTTTAGACATTGGTACAAATGTTTAATGGGAAAAATGACATGGGTTTCATATCAGGGCGTGCAAGACCTAGATAAATTACCAAAAATTTCCAATGGAGTTTTCAGCATAGGTCAAGAGTTAAGTAATAGAAAACTAGACGCTCAGCTAATTTCAGGTATCAATTTCAATTATGCTTTAAATTATCATTGGCAGAATGACTTAAATTGTCTTGCAAAAGTCTTTTTTTCGAATAACTTCGCAACATTAAATAGTCTATAATATGGAAATAAAAGACCCTGATTTTGGATCACTTCATGAATTTCTATTAAACTCAGCATATAAAATTCACAACCCAGACCATGTATTTTTAATGGAGAAAGTTGGGAATGATTATAAAAATATTAGTTATAAGGAGACGATTTCAAACATTAATCAATGGGCCGCCTACCTGCACCATATTGGGGTAAAAAAAGGCGACAAGCTTTCCATAATTTTAGATAATTGTCCTGAATTTATATACTTTGACCAAGCACTTCAAAAATTAGGTGCAGTTAATGTATCTATTTATCCAACTCTTACACCTGATGAAACTGCATTTATTTTAAATGACAGTGAAAGTATAGCCGTATTAATTGGTAACCCTTTCTTACTTAAGAAATTTCAAAAAGTAGAAAGTCAATGTCCTAAGATTCAAAAAGTATTTACAACATTTGAATCCAATAGCGAAAACGAGAAGATTATTTCTATAGAAAAAGCAAAAAGTATTGGAGAAGATTTATGGCCTGGATTAGAAGCTGAGATAAACAAAATACTTCCAACCATTCAACACAATGATTTGGCGGCTCTTATTTACACAAGTGGCACAACAGGTGTACCTAAGGGCACTATGTTAAGTCATTATAATTTCATGAGCAATTGTTATGATGCGAAAGACCTCTGCCCTTCAATCAATAAAGAAGATAGATTTCTTTCCTTCTTACCTTTAAGCCATGTATACGAGCGCATGGCAGGCTATTACTTACCAAGCTTTATTGGTGCACAAATAGCATTTGCTGAAAGTATTGAAAAAATATCTCAAAACTTTACTGAGGCTACTCCAAGTATTATGACTTGTGTTCCTAGGCTGCTTGAAAGACTTGAGGCAAGGATAAAAGGTAACGCACTCTCTAAAGGCGGAATGGCTGCAAAAATATTTTTATGGAGTCTTAGTATTGGAGAAAAGTATAGAATTAAAAAGGAAGAGAAGAAATCAATCGGACCTCTTTTAACTTTGCAACATCAATTGGCTGAAAAGCTTGTATTTAGTAAAATAAAAGCCAAGTTAGGTGGTAAGCTAAAACTGCTCGTTTCTGGTGGTGGTGCACTACCTCAACACGTTGGTGAATTTTTTGGAAATATTGGTATTAGATGCCAGCAAGGATTTGGTTTAACTGAAACATCGCCATTTGTCACTGTTAATGAATTTGATCGACAAATACATGGCACAAGTGGAAGAGTTGCACCTAGGCAACAAGTAGCGATACAAGATATTGAAACTAAAGAATTAATTACTGTTCAAACCTATAATAGTTTCAAACCTGATTTTGAAAGTGCTGAAGGAGAAATTCTATGTAAAGGCCCAAATATCATGCTGGGGTACTACAACAATCCTAGTGAAACAGCCCTAGTTATGGACTCTGAAGGTTGGTTCCATACTGGTGATATTGGTAAGTTTGATAGGGGTTATTTAAAAATAACGGATAGATATAAAAACATGCTCAAAACCAGTTTAGGCAAAAACATATATCCTACTCCAATTGAAAACACTTATTTGCAAAGTGATAAAATAGAACAAATCTTTATTATTGGAGATAAGAAAGAATTCGTGACTGCCATTGTAATTCCTAAAGAAGACAATTTAAAAGACTTTTTTGGACTAAATAAACAATTTTTCGAAGATGAAAATGATGTGATTGAAGACGAAAAAATCAAGAATTGGATTCAAGAAGACATTAAGAAATTATCTCAATCTTTATCTAATTATGCAAGAATTAGAGATTTTGTGGTAAAGCGCAAACCTTTCTCTGTAGATACTGGAGAATTGACTGTAACTTTGAAGCAGAAAAGAAAAGTGATTGAAGAACGTTATAAAATTTGGATAGAAAAGATGTATGAATAAAACAGCACTCGAATTTTATTATTATTTGATTGCACCTGTGTGCTTTATTATATTCACTTTGATGTATATAAAGATTGCGCATTTTTATAAAATTTATGACCATCCTGTTGGAAGAAGTTCTCACGTTAATAGAACAATTACAGGATTTGGAATATTTGTTTTATTTGGGCTATTAGTATACAGTATTGCGTTTCCTTATACATTAAAGGGGTATTTCATTATCGGGTTGCTTTTAATCGGATTGGTGAGTTATATGGATGATTTATTTTTCATCAAACATTTTATTCGACTTATTTTCCAAATTTTTGCCTTGGTATTAATGGCAATTGAATTGCCTTTTAGTTATGTTTTAATTGAAAAATGGCCTTTAATTATTGCCATTGTTATCTTAGGTATTGGTGTGTTAAACGCATTCAATTTCATGGATGGAATCAATGGAATGCTCGGTTTAAATACACTTGTTATCATGCTCAGCTTCCTTTGGTTAAATTCAAACTCTGTAGATTTACAAGGCAATGAAGTAACATTTATTAAAAACGAATTCTTATACACTTATATAATCGGCATTTCAATATTTCTAGGATTAAATTTAAGGCGAAAAGCTATTGTTTTTGCTGGCGATACAGGAAGTATCGCACTGGCATTTATAATACTTTATTTGATGATGAATTTAATTTTCAAAACAGGAAATTTTGCTTACCTCCTACTGTTCTCTGTTTTTGGTATTGATGCAGGACTTACAGTTATTTTCAAGTTATTGTTAAGAGAAAATATATTTGTTCCTCACCGTGATTTCCTGTTTAAAAAATTGGTACACGTTGGCAAATATAAACACGTTAATATTTCAATTATTTATGCTTCTCTGCAAGCTTTGGTATCTATAATAGTAATTGCCCTTCCTTTACAAGGGAGATTATCTGCACAACTAAGTATCCTGTTTATTTTAACAGTTACCCTTTGTGGAGTATATATATTTATTAGAAATAAATACACCAAAAAGCGCGTAATTAAATTAAGCGAAACCAGCGAAGAAGAAGAATTCTAACTTAATTAAAAGTTAGGATATTTATTAGGATTGTATTCGTTCATCAACTCATAAATACGAATAAAAATCTCTTCTGCATTAGGTTTAGAGAAATAATCTCCATCAGTTCCATATGCAGGTCTATGTGCCTTAGAAGTTATTGTCAAAGGTTTAGCATCCAAGTATAGATATGCATTTTGCTCTTCCAATACTTTTTGCATCATATATGAAGTAGCTCCCCCTGGAACATCCTCATCAATAAATACAACCTTGTTGGTTTTCTTAATTGATTCAACAATTATATGATTGGTATCAAAAGGCAATAAAGTCTGAACATCAATTAGTTCGCAGCTTATGCCTTGTTCTTCTAATTTTTTAATGGCATCTTGAATAACACGAAGCGTACTTCCATATCCAACGATAGTTACATCATTACCTGAACTTAAGATTTCTGGAACACCTAATGGAACAGTAAAATCACCAATATTACTTGGCATTTTTTCTTTCAATCTATAGCCATTCAGACATTCAATAACAAGTGCTGGTTCATCTGCTTTTAAAAGCAAATTATACATACCTGCAGCTTGAGTCATATTTCTTGGAACACAAACATGCATGCCTCTTACAGCATGAATAATCATTCCCATTGGTGAACCACTATGCCAAATACCTTCTAGTCTATGACCACGAGTTCTTATAATGATTGGTGCTTTCTGACCACCTTTTGTTCTGTATTGTAAGGTTGCTATATCATCGCTCATAATTTGAAGCGCATATAACAAATAATCCAAATACTGTATTTCTGCAATAGGTCTTAGACCTCTTAATGAAGTTCCAATTCCCTGTCCAATTATACTTAATTCACGAATCCCTGTATCTGAAACTCTAATTTCTCCGTACTTCTCTTGCATTCCTGCAAATCCTTGATTCACATCACCAATAGTTCCTACATCTTCACCAAATGCAAATACTCTAGGATCGCGTTCTAAAGCAGCATCAAAACAAGCAAGAACGACCTCTCTACCATCAACTAATTTATCATCAGCATATTCAGCTTTAATTTCAGGAATTGATTCAACACGGGCATTTGATGCACTATGCAAATGAGATGAATATCTATCATAGTTGTCTTTTATAAATACATCGTAATAATCTTTCAATTGAGCTCTGCCATCTACATGATTTGAAATCGTAGCAATAAGCACCTTTTGAATAGCCATTCCTATATCCTTTCTAATGGCATCTTTTGTGGATTTTAACGTTTTTATTGCTTCTTCAGCTGAAGGATCTGAGATTTTAGAAAGCAGTTCTAATACATCAGCTAAATCTTTCTTCATAGGTGCTAAGAAAGCTTCCCAAGCATTCTTCTTACATGTATTTACATATTCGATTGCCTCGTTCTCAATTTTATCTAATTCTGCGCTGCTTGCTAATTTATTTTCTTCAATCCATTCACGCATTTTTTTAATACAATCAAAATCCAATTCCCATTGTAATCTTTCTTTTGATTTATATCTTTCATGTGAACCTGAAGTACTGTGTCCTTGTGGCTGAGTAACTTCATTGATATGAATTAAAACTGGTCTATGTAAAGTTCTGCAATGCTCAATTGCATCTTGGTATACTTTACACAATTCAGGATAATCCCAACCCTTAGCATTGTAAATATCGACACCTAATCCATCTGCACCACTATGGAAACCTTTTAATAAAGTGCTTATATTTTCTTTAGTGGTTTGGTATTTTGCAGGAACGGAAATTCCATATCCATCATCCCATACACTCATTGCCATAGGCACTTGTAAAACGCCGGCTGCATTTATTACTTCCCAAAATCCGCCTTCGCTTGTACTTGCATTTCCAATAGTACCAAAAGCAACTTCATTGCCTTGTTGTGAAAAATCAGTGAAAGAATGTAAGTCAGGATTTTGTCTATATAATTTTGAAGCTAGTGCCAATCCCAATAATCTAGGCATTTGTCCAGCAGTTGGAGAAATATCTGACGATGAATTGAAACGGTCTGTTTGTGGAAGCCAATTGCCATTGTCGTCTAATTGTCTTGATCCAAAATGGCCGTTCATACTTCTTCCAGCGCTATTTGGTTCAGCATCAACATCAGTGTGGGCATACAATTGAGCAAAAAACTGTTGAATGGTATTCATACCCGTAGCAAACATAAAAGTTTGATCACGGTAATATCCACTTCTTGTATCACCCTTTTTGAATGCCTTAGCCATTGCAATTTGGGCAACTTCTTTGCCATCACCGAAAATACCAAACTTGGCCTTTCCAGTTAATACTTCTTTTCTGCCCAATAAACTTGCTTGGCGGCTTTCATAAACCAGTTTATAATCGCTTAATACCTCAGCTTTAAAAGCTTCAAAATCCATGTTCTGTTTGTCTTGTGCCATAGTTGGTGACATAGTGCAAAAGTACAATTTATCGGATATTTGACAAAAAGGAATTTGTTTGGTAATTATGGGCCCTAAAGTTATATCAAGAATAGTCGAGAAATTTAATAAAAACCCCCATTTTACCTATTTTTGCAAGGTGATTCAAAGCTTTGAAGAAATAGATAGTCCTCAACAACTAAAAGAACTGCCATTAAATGTTCTAAATGAATATTCAAATTGGCTTAGAAATTATCTAATTGAACAGATTGCTGAATACGGTGGACATTTTGCCGCCAATCTTGGAGTTATTGAATTAAGCGTAGCGCTTCACAGAGTATTTGATACCCCAAAAGACATATTAATTTGGGATGTAGGTCACCAAGCATATGCTCATAAAATATTGACTAAAAGAAAATCTAATTTTCACACCTTAAGGCAATATGATGGCATTAGTGGATTTCCTAAAATGTCCGAAAGTATATTTGATCCATTTGGCACAGCGCATTCTTCCACTTCTATTTCTGCAGCTTTAGGTTATGCTCAAGCAGCTATTCTAAAAAATATAAGTAGACAACACATTGCCGTTATTGGTGATGGTGCATTAAGTGCAGGGCAGGCTTTTGAGGCATTAAATAACGCAGGAACATCTAATTGTAATATTTGCATTATCATTAATGACAATCATATTGGAATTGACCCAAGTCAAGGTGCTCTTGGAGAATATCTTGAACAACTGGAATTCAAAAAGGAGAACTTTTTTACTGATTTAGGTTTTCAATATTTTGGACCAATAGATGGTCACAATTTAAATGATTTGCTTGCGGTTTTGGAATCCAGTAAATCCATTGCAGGACCAAAGATAATTCATATAAAAACTTTAAAAGGCAAAGGATATGAGCCAGCAGAATTAGAGCAAACTAAGTGGCACAGTACTTCTAAGTTCGATAAATTATCAGGGAAAAACACCAAACCAAAAGATTTTCGAGTTAAATATCAGGATATTTTTGGGAAAACGTTGTTAGAATTGGCTCAAGAAGATCAAAATATTGTCGCCGTTACACCAGCAATGATTTCAGGAAGTTCATTGCATTTTATGCAAGAAAAATTCCCTAACAGAGTTTTTGATGTTGGTATTGCAGAGCAACATGCCATTACATTTTCAGCAGGTTTGGTGGCATCAGGTATGACGGTATTTTGTTGTTTGTATTCAACATTTTTACAAAGGGGTTATGACCAATTAATTCATGATGTTGCCTTGCAAAATTTGCCAGTAATTTTTGCAATTGATAGAGCTGGCTTGGTTGGTGAAGATGGTCCAACGCATCATGGTGTATTTGATTTAGCATTCTTACAAACAATACCTAATTTGTGTATAATTTCACCAAGAAATCAAATTGAATTAAGAAATGCAATTTACACAGCTTCATTATACAAAAATGGGCCAATAATCATTCGCTATCCAAGAGGTGAAGCAGATGAAGCTTTTATTGAAAGTCCATTTGAAAAATTAGAAATTGGAAGTTCTGTAATTTTAAATGAGAACAGCCACAATACAGCCCTAATAAGCATTGGTACAATCGGCACTAGATGCATTGAAGTTGCAGATGAATTGAATATTTCTCATTACGATTTACGTTTTGTAAAACCTTTAAATATTGACTTTTTAAATAAGGTTTTTAATCAATATAACGATATTATCGTTGTAGAAGAAGGACAAGGAATAGGTGGAGTTGCAAGCACAATTATGTTAGAGGCTTCTAAGACAAATTGCAAGGCTAAAATTCATTCGATATCAATTAAAGATCATTTTGTTGGCCATGGAAGTATGGAAATTCTCAATCAAAATGAAGGATTAAGTAAGATAAAAATTATTGAACAGATCCATTCCATTATTAGCCAGTCAATTAAATAATTCAATTAAAAAAAGTCTTTTCTATTAAGTGCTTTAAATTACTTTTGTAATTCAAAATCAATTTATGTACTCATTATTAGTTAGCACACATTCTCATACCCGTTGGTTGGTATTGGTTGCCGGAATATTGGCAATTCTCATTCCTTTGTTAAACAATTCAATAAGCAAATCAAGTAAACTACCAGGTTTGGTATTTATGATTTTTTGTGACATTCAATTGCTCGTTGGTTTGATGTTGTATTTTGGAGATAGTCCATTTGGACTTAAAGCTTTCTCTGAAGGCATGGGTCATGTTATGAAAACAGGATTTTTAAGAAAAATTGCTGTAGAGCATTTCATTTTAATGCTTGCTGCAATAACTCTTGTTCACATAGGATATAGTAAAGTGAAAAATTCAGATACTGCTGCAAAAGTTAAAAAGACAAGTCTTATATTCTTTGGTATAGCCTTATTGTTAATTCTGGCTGGAATTCCTTGGGGAAGATTGTAAAACATTTCCCATTTTAAAAATAAAAAAAGGCTATCCAAATGGATAGCCTTTTTTGTTATACATTTTCGATATTAATATCCAAATATCTCTTCTAAAGTAACAAGTTTTAATTCACCATATTTTTTCAAATCTGATTCTTTAATCTTGTCTTTAGATCCAACTATTGCTATCGCCCATTTTCTACCTTTGATATTTTGCTCTTGAAATGCTTTTACATCATTAAATGTAATTTTCTGAATTGCTTCATAAAGCATTTTTCTATAATCATAATTGATTCCCATATCTAAGGCACCTAAGTATGAAAAGAACACATCCCCTTTGATAATTCTCTCTGCCTCAATACTGCTTAAAATAGATTGTTTTGCCTGATTGAAACTTTCTTCATTAGTAGGCATATTATTTAACAACTCGTTCATTGCTGTGATGGCATCGTTCAATTTATCCGCTTGAGTTCCAACATAAGCAAGTGCAACGTCAAATTTACCTTTCTCAGAAGCTTGACTGTATACAGAATATGTAGAATAAGCCAATGCTCTTGATTCTCTTATTTCTTGGAATACAACACTGCTCATTCCACCACCAAAATACTCATTAAATGCGCGAATACTTGGCATTTTATTGATGTCGAATACTTGAGCACCAGATCTCCAATTAATCTCAGCCTGAACCATTTCAAAATGAGTGAAGAAAACAGTATTATTAGTAAAGGTCAATGGCTTAAATTCATATGCTATTGGTGTAGCAATAAATTCTGCAGGCATTTTATGCTTTGCAATCAATGTTGTTTCAATAGTACTTTTTGATTCAGGTCCAAAGTACATGATTTGATGCTTATGCGTGCAAAGGTTCTTAATTAAAGCTACAAGTTCTGAAGCAGTCATTGCATTTAATTCAGCATTACTTAGTGTGTAGGTTCTAGGATTAACTTTACCATATAAAGCATAAGTGCTTAAAGCAGATGATACAGAGCGCTTGTTTAATTTAGCATCACTTCTAGATTTCAAAATTCTACCAACATAATCCTTAAGTGCAGAAGCATCTGGTTTTGCATTCATTAATAGGTCTTCAAATAAAGCCAAGGCTTCATTAAAATTCTGCTGAGGTCCATTTAAATAAACATAACTTCTTTTTTCTCCTGTTGAAATACCAAAGTTACAAGCAAGTTTATAAAATTTCATACTCAATTCTGACGCTGTAAACTTATCTGTTCCTAAGTATTGTAAATACTCTAAAGCAAATGGTAATTTTTTGTTGTTTAATTTACCCATATCAACAACATAATACAAAGTGAACAATTGATTTTTATCGTTCAATTTATATAAAAGATCAGCTTTACCTACTTTTCCTCTATCGATATCTTTATCAAAATTCAAATACATAGGATGAATGCTATCGGTTTCTTCCTCTAGTATATCAATTACAAATTGAGATGATTTATCTCTATTTAATTCAACCTCAGTTATACTTGGTTTTTCAATTTTATCCTGTTTGGTATCTTCACCAGTTCTTTTGTATACAATAGAATACCCATTGGTATAATATTCATTTACAAAATCTATAATTTCTTTTTTGGTGATTCGGCTCATTTCAAAATTGATATTAAGCACATCTCTCCATTTTCTTTCTGTTACAAAAGCATCTAATAATGAATATGCAACCCCGTCATTATTATCAAATTTATTTATGTCTTCAACCATATTATTGGCAATAATGCCTTTTAATAATTCCTCGTCAAATTCACCCTTTTTAATCTTTTCTATTTGTGCTAATAATAAATTCCTAACCTCTTCCAAAGATTGACCTTCTTTTGGTTTTCCTGTAAAAATATGAACGCTATAGTCTTTCATGAAATCAGGTGAAGAACTTGCAGATAGAACTTTTTGATCTTTTACCAAATTCAAATCTATCAAACCTGCTTTGCTATTGCTTAAAATCAAATCTACCAACCTTACCATTGTAGCTTGCTTAGATGAAACACCGTCAAAACGCCATCCCATCATGATATTGGCTGCATCTGGACCAACAACACTTATGCTATCAGGTCTACCTCTTGGAAATTCAGGTTTAAAAGTAAAAGCTGGAACTGGCTTAGATTGCATATAACTAAAATGCTTATCTATCATTTCAATTACATCTTCTGGGTTAAAATCACCGACCATGATTATGGCCATATTATTTGGCACATAATAGGTGTTAAAATAATTTCTAATTTTAATTAAAGAAGGATTTTTCAAATGTTCAACTGTACCAATTGTTGTTTGGGTACCATAAGGATGGGTACGGAACAAACTTGCATATAATTTTTCGAATGCTTCTTCACCATCATTATCTAAAGAAATATTTTTCTCTTCATATACTGCTTCTAATTCGGTGTGGAATAATCTCAAAATTGGATTTCTATAACGCTCCGCTTCGATTTCCAACCACTGGTGAATTCTGTTTGATGGGATATCATTAACATATACCGTTTGTTCAACACTTGTAAATGCATTTGTGCCTTGAGCACCTATGCCTTGACACATCTTATCAAACTCATTAGCAATGCTGAATTTTGAAGCTAAGCCACTAATACTATCAATTTGTCTGTATATCTGACGACGTTTGGTGTCATCTTTAGTTTTGTTGTACAATTCATATAGTGCATCAATTTGATCTAAATAAACTTTTTCCTTAGCAAAATCTAAAGAACCATATTTGTCGGTACCTTTAAACAACATATGTTCTAGATAGTGGGCTAAGCCAGTGTTGTCTGAAGGATCGTTCTTACTACCAGCTTTCGTTGCAACCAATGTTTGAACACGTGGTTGGTCTTTATTTACCGATAATATGACAGTTAAACCATTAGGCAACACATACCACCTTGATTTTGTTGGGTCACCCGAAACAACGGTGTAAGTATACTTACCGTGTGTGTTATTGCCATAAGTGGCATAATTAACCTGAGCCTTTAATCCCAAAGAGAGTAATAAAAGCAACGACAGACTGATGTTTTTCATTTCTATAAAAATAATAAAAGGATGCCAAATTTAAGAAAATTCAGCAAATTGAGCACAAAAATCTGATGAGTATAAGAAATTATGGATTAAAATCTAAAAAATAGTAAATCCTATTCTAAATCCTAACCTTAAGGTGAAGTAGGCACCTTCCCAATTCTTTTGAGTGAAACGTTGGTCCTCAAAAACAGTCTTATCTTTATCTTTTAAAGTGCTTTCGCTAAAAACACTATTGTTATACGTTATTTCTCTCATTCCTAATCCGAACCCATAGAACATTGTTGCAGAAAAATGCGACTTCCAATCAAAATAGATGTATTTAAAATTTAAGATTGCTTCGTATCTTTTGATATTAGGGGTCACATTAATTGTTCCATATGCTCCATTAATAGTCACATTTGTTGTTTCTTTGTCTGACTGAAACGCGCCATATAAAAATTGAAGTCCGCCTCCACCACTGGTGCATTCTTGGCCATTATACCCTTTGTCATTTTTGACAAAAATAATTCCATAGCTGTAATCGGCTCCATGTAAATTTTTCCATTTATTGTTGACATCGGCCTCATTATCTAACTTTCCACCTACAAACCTATTTTTAAAGTCACCACCAAAAAACATATTGTAACGGAATTCATGAACTATTTTACCAGTTCTTAATTCAGCAGACATTGGAAGAAATTTAAGGAAACCTCCATTACCAGTTATATTGGCTCCGGCAAATGGATTAAATAAAAGTGCTAAATTAACAGATCGATTATTACTTCCATATGATTTATTACTTCCATTTGAATTTTTTCTCGCTTCGCTTTGTTCCTTTTTCTTTGCTTTTGATAAAAGAGATTCTGCCTTTTTGCAATCATATTCAGACCCAAGTGCTCGACAAAACTTAAGATAGTCATTTAATTGTGCTAGAGACAATAGATTCAAATTTGGCGACAAAATATCCATTGCCTTTCTTAAAGATGGTTTATTTAAATCGTCTTGAAATGCAGCCTCTGCATAAAGCAAAGCAAAATTAATTCCTATGCCAAGTTTATGGCTGATTCCATTTTCTGCAATCCTAACAGAATTTGAATAATCTTTTAAATCATTAGTTGCAGCAATGGCTCTATTAAGCACATCTTCATCCTTAGGTTTCAATTCCGCCAAATCTCTCATTACTGCTCGCATATAATCAATGTTCAAGTCCTTATCCGCTGTAGATAAATACTTATAGTATTCGACTGATTTTACTAAATAAAAATATTCATTGCCTTCATCTTCTAGCAATTTATAATAATCAGAAACATACGCAAAGAGTATACATTTGTTTACATTATCAATATTGGATTCAAATTTCAAGATACTTTCTACCCTAGGCTTACACAAGTATGCTTTGTATGAACGTTCAAATGAATTCTTTAGTGGTAAGGTCTTCAGAAAACAATAATCCATCTTCCAAAAATTCTGGTAGAATGATTCGGAAATATTGGTAACATAGGTGCTTAAATTATATTGTGAAATAGCATCTGGATATGGTCTAATAAAATAATAATGATACAATTCATCTATAATGGTTTCATATTGATAAGCAGTGACTTTTTGAGATTCAGCTTCATCAAAAATTCTTAAAGAACCTGAATATAGCACTATACTTAACATGTACTTATAAGGGTTCTGTAATTCAGGATTGCGAAGCATCATGTGTTCAAATAAACCTAAAATTGAGTCTTTAGATTTTTCAAAAACTCGTTTATTTTTACCATCGAGATTAAAAAAAGAATCACCTATGTTTACATCTCTAAAATGTTCTATTAAGTCCCATGCATAAGTCCTAGTTTTATATTCACCCTTATCATCTAAAAATGATTTGGTGTATAAACTAAAATTATCAAAATCATTTATATAAAATTTTCTATCAGGTTCTTGAATGGCAATTAATCCGTAGTACTTCAAATAATATTCTTTTCTAGTTTTTGAACCAGAAGTAAATTCAACTACAAGAATTTTTCTTTCATAATCACCAATATTCATTGTCTTATAATAAGAGCTTCCATTGACCTGCTTTTGAGTATTAGGATCTTGAAAAGACCAATTTTGACTTTGATAACTTTCGTTTGGAACTTTGTAAATGGTTTGATTATTTAATGCACTATAATCCTCATTAACAACATCATCAAAAAATAAATTGTTCTTTAATTTATAGTCACTATATCCAAATAATTGAGCAGAATTACCATTAAACTTTAAAAAATATGCATATTGTTCTGTTGAAAATAAAGAACCTTCATAATGCACAAATTTATATAATGTCGAACCATCAGCATTAAATTCTGAGAAGTACTTGAATTCCTGAGATTGAAATTCTGTTTGAATGGTTGTAATGTCACCTTCTAAAACGTCAGAACTAGAAAGATATAATACTTTGTGGTTATTAACTTGAGGAATGATATAGTCTATAGCATTTTCCTGAGCAAGTAACTCAAATGAAAAAATAATACTTAATATAACTAATGCATATTTCATTTTACGAAATTGCAAAAAAAACTTAATTTTATCGTACTACATATGTACTAAAATCAGAAATTTTTAATCATTTTAATGTGTGGTATATTCACTTCTAAAAATTCATTGCCGATTTCTTTATAATCTAAATTCTTATAAAACTGAACAGCAGTATTTCGAGCATTTAACTCAATCAAATTAAATCCACTTTCAATTGCCCATTGTTCTGAGAATCTAACAAGTATACTTCCGAAACCTTTACTTTGATACTCAGGATCTATAGCCACTTGGCGCATTTTTAAAATACTTGGGCTAATATCTTTCATTGTCTTTAGCAACAAAATACCAATTAAAATTCCATTATCAAAAATAGCAAAATGAAACTGATCATGCTCTGCATTTAGATCGTTAGGTGTAAAGTCCAAGCCTAGAGGTTTACGTAAAACCTTCCTTCTTAACTCTATACTATGTTTATATTCCTCAGATCCGAATTCTATTAGTTTGCACTCAACTTTGCTCATCGATTTAATTGTATTATAATTTTGATTCAAAAATAAAAGAACATTTCGAACTAAATTACATAAAAGTTTAAAGCAAGAATAAAATTATATTTGTGAAAGAATCTTAAGCGAGAAATGGAAATCAAAATAATAAAGACAAAAGAAGAAGAACTATCTAAAATTGCAGAGATGGCTGAATTGATATGGAAAAAATATTACATAGAAATTATAAGCATCAATCAGATTGAATATATGTTGAACAAGTTCTATTCAAATGATGCATTAAAATTGCAAATTAAAAATGGTCAAGACTTTTATTTTATTAAAAATCAATCTGAATTTCTAGGATTCGTTTCATTGAGTCAACAAGACATTAGCACATACTTTATTCATAAATTCTATATTCTTCCAGAGCAGCACAGACAGAACCTTGGCAGCAATGTCATGCATGAAATAATTAATGTGATAAATGGTTTATATAATATCCATAATTACAAATTAAAATTAACAGTAAATCGTCAAAATTTCAAAGCAATAAACTTCTATTTTAAAAACGGTTTCACTATTGAATCTGTAGAAGATTTTGATATTGGAGAATCATATCTAATGAATGATTTCGTTATGATAAAAAACGTAATAAATAGTTTTTAGTTAATTAATCGCATCATTATTGAATAATTCCATCAATGTAATGTCAATAACTCATTCAAAAATTATTGAAAATAAAAATTATTAGTCAACTAATTTGACTTTATAATAATTACTTATTTGATAAAATGTGAATAGATATATTATAGAAATAGCAATAGTTTGAGAAACTTTCATATTTTTGACGCATTAAATTAATTGAGTGAAAAAGGAGTATAACATAAGTAATACAAATTTATTTGTATCTAATGCAGGACACAAGGGTCGCGGTGTGTTTACATCTAAAGTTTTAAAGAAAGGTGATCTTATTGAAATTTGCCCTGTAATCGAGTTGAGTTATAAGGAACATCAGACTTTGGTTGGGCACATTTTAGAAAACTATACATTCGTTTGGAATACAAGTAAAAAAAATGTCGCAATCGTTTTAGGATTTGGATCTTTATACAACCATTCAGCAAAACCGAATGCAGATTACATAAAAAAAATAAAAGACGGAGTAATGATCTATAAGGCATTAAAAACGATAAAAGCAGGTGAAGAAATTACCATAGATTATGGTGATATGCACTCAGATCTAAACAAATAAAAAAACCCAATTTAATATTTATAAATATGGCAACATCAAAAAAACCAGCTGCAAAAGCAAAAGCTACAAAAGCAGCACCGAAAGCGAAAGCAAAAGCTAAAGCTGCTCCAAAAGCTAAAGCTAAAGCTGCTCCAAAGGCTAAAGCTGCTCCTAAAGCTAAAGCAAAAGCTGCTCCAAAGGCTAAAGCTGCTCCTAAGGCTAAAGCGAAAGCTGCTCCAAAAGCTAAAGCTGCTCCTAAAGCTAAAGCGAAAGCTGCTCCAAAAGCTAAAGCTGCTCCTAAAGCTAAAGCAAAAGCTGCTCCAAAGGCTAAAGCTGCTCCTAAAGCTAAAGCTAAAAAAGCTGCTCCTAAAGCTAAAGCTAAAAAATCAGCTAAAAAGTAAAATATTACTTTTAACCTCTCTGAAAAACCGTCCGCTAATTGCTGACGGTTTTTTTTATTCAATAAATTATAAGCTGTCTTGAATTTTAAATTTATTCTCTAATACTAAATTGCTGATTAATCTAGTAGGCTCCAACTGATTCAGGTTCAATTTAAATCCAATAGAATTAAACGTATTATAATTCCAATTGCTATACCCTTTAAATTGTTTTGAATAAACCAATGGAACAAAGATTTCTAAGGTATTGTGAAATAACTCTAAAGACAAACCAGCCGTATAATACAAATCTGGTTTAGTTAATATTTGATTTTGGTTAACTATATTGGTATAACCAAAATAGGCCAAGTCTAGATAAATTTTCAAAGGAATAATACCTGGTAAATTAACATCATTATTCAAAGCCAACATCCATCTATCACTTGAAGATACCGGAATTAAATTTCTCATATTTCCTCCACCTGAAATTAATTGATTACTTAAAAGGATATTGCCAGTGCTAATCTCTGAGCGACCAAGTAACGCTTCTTGAAACAAATAATCATTATTGCCATTATTAGCAACGCTAAACATCCTTACATCCAACCCACTTGTCTTTTTCAAAAATACACCACCAAAGAACTCCGATCTGAAGTACTTTCTGCCTTTGTCATACTTGTATTTATAAACCAGGTTTATCCATGTTTTAGCGTATTGAGAATTATCATTTCCTGTCACATAATTGTAGCCGTATTCAGAATTCCATTTAAACCCAATTCTATTTATTGGATGATGGTTATCATATACATACGATGCTTTTAAATAATTCCAATTCAAATATGTTGGAAATTGAACAATACTGTCCTTAGTATCATGATAAGTTTTTTGATTTATTCCAGTATTAATGAAATTTAAAATTATATATTTTTCTTCCAATTGTTTACTAATATTTTTAGACATCAAATTAAATTTTATAAAAGGATTAATTCTATAATATTGATTTATTTGAGACGCCATTGACAAGGAAAAAGTTTGTCCTTGAACCCCTAAAACAATACTAGATAAACGATTATTGCTATTATAAATACTACTAGAAATCCTTGTATATCCAATTAACTTTTTCTGAGTAAATGACCAAGAAGGCATGGCTATAAATTGAAGCTTTTTTACATTTAAAAAATGATGGTTAAATACAAATCCTGCATATAGTTTATCGTAGTAATTATACCCTAAAATTGGCATTAAATCCATACTGATCAAGGCATGATAAGAGGGCAATCCAATTGGAATTCTTAAAGACAACAAAGTTTTCTTTTGTCCATTATTACTGAAGTTACTTTCAGTCAAAAAGCCATAAGGATTAGGATTTATAGTTCGTTTATTTGACCATATAGAATCCAACAATGGCAGTCCTTTTATGAAATAATTGCCATGCTTATAAACAACATCAATTGGCTTGTCTGTTATTAGTAATTCATTGAAAAACCAATCTAAATTTTGACCAGATACAGCTTCAAAACAAGCTTTCATATCATTAGGTAAAGGGTGTTTAAATTTCCACTTTTCAAAATAATAGTTGTTACAGGCCATAAATATACTATCACCTAAAAACTGGTTTAGGTACGCAAACAAAAGTGGCCCTTTAGCATACAACAATATGCCATAATTATAACTGTTTAATTGATCAGATGGCAATGTAATTGCTTGCCTAACTCCTTGTACTTCTGTTAATTGATAACTTAATAACATACTGTGTTTTAAGGCATAATCAGAACTTCTCTGTTTTTGGAAAAATTGCTTGTCAATAATTACATCTTGAGAATTTTTATCGTCAAATTGATAAACAAATTTGGTACTAAAGTATGTATTTAAACTCTCATCCATCCAAGGATGCGCTCTTTCATTATTTCCAATCATTCCATAAAACCAATTATGGCCTACCTCATGAAATATTGTTTCTGCTGTATTGTCTTTACAGATTGTAATTGTAGGGTATTCCATACCTTCTCCTGCATTTTGAGGACCTATTACAACTTTACAAGTTTTATATGCGTATCGACCTATTGAATTGTAAGAATTTAGAGCAAATTCAATATAAGATAATACATTACTATTCTTAGCATATTTCTTTTCATTTGGAAAAGAATCTGTTGTATACAACTCTATCATTACCGAGTCTCCATTTTTCAATTTGACTTTTTGGCTCATCAAATTAAAATTTTTACTGGCAAAAAAAGCAAAATCATGAATATTATTTTCTGTGTAGGTTAACTCCTTCAAACTTTGGCCATTTTTACCTAAAGAATTTTTATTATTTGTTAAATTACCTGTAGCAGCCATTACATATTCTCTAGGTAGTTTAATAGTAACAGAAATATTTTCACAATACTCACTATAAAACTCACCCTGCTCCAAATAAGGCATTGGATTCCATTTGTTGACATCATATACTGCAGGCTTTGGATACCATTGGGTTAAGGCCAAGATATCTTTGCTATAACCTCCTCTTGATAATAGCTTAGGGATTTTATAATTGTAGGAATAAACTATGCTTATCGATTGATTTGGAAGCAAGGCCTGATTTAAAAAAACATACAGAATATCTGGGTTCAGGCTATCTATTTTACATTTTAAAATCACCCCTTTCTCAAAGAATTTAAGTGAATCCATATAGCCTTTTTCGTTTTTTTGGCTAAAATAGAACTCATCTTCTCCATGACTTAATAATTGCTTTGCGTAAGCAGTATTTTGATCTCTAAACGCATTGCCCCAAACATTAAAAACAATATAATTCAAAGTGTCAGGAGAATTGTTCTCATACTGGAGGACTACATGTGCTTTTAGCTCTTTATTTTCAGGGTCTAATAAAGCTTCAATGTTCATTCTCGTTTTTTGCTGCCAACTTGCCTGCTTCTCGACAGTTAAACCCCAAGAATTCAATGCTATAAAGCACAAACTATAAAATAAGAAAAGATGTTTCAATATTGCAAAAATAAGTGATCTTTAACTTATATTTGTAGTGAATAAGTTATGGAATAAGTTGGACTGTCAATTCCTACTTTTGTTTATTAAATTGTATTATGTTTGATGATTTTGATGATAATGAAGCAGGGAGTGAAGACTTTTTCAGTCAAACAGACATTGATGAAACCCTAAAAAAATTCAATCAATTAAACTCTGACCAATCTATATTTTTTAGCGAAGAAGAAATAGAAGCTTTGTCTTACCATTTTTTCTTAAACAATCAGCACAAAGATCAGATGACAATTATTAATCATGGTCTTTATTTATATCCTAATAAAGTTGATTTTTTAGTTGAAAAAGCAAGTATCCTTTGTATGGGCAGTAATTATGAAGAGGCATTAAAATTAATTGTCCTTGCCAAATCTTTAGAGCCATACAATGCAGTAATTCACAAAATGGAAGGTGAAATTATGTGTGATTTAGATAGACCATCTGAAGCAGAGGAGTCCTTTATTCTTGCATTAGAGTTTGCTGAATTTGAAGATGAAGAATTTGTTGTAGATGTTTATAACAGTTATGGTCAGTTACTATCTCAAAACGAAGAAGTAGCAAAGGCAAACAAAATAATAGAAAAGGGATTGAAAAGATATCCTGAAAATGAGATTTTATATAATCAATTGGCCTTGAATTTTATAAGCAATAGCCTATTTGATCAAGCTACATTATACTTTAAAAAAATCATAGATTCTAACCCTTATTCGTATTTAGCCTGGTATCAATTGGGTAGGATTTATGAAATGACCGACTTGAAAGAACTAGCTCTCGAGGCTTATGAATACTCAAGTTTGGCAAACAAAGATTCTAAAAATGCATTCTTTAATTTGGCTGGATTATATGAAAACAAAGGAGAATACAACAAAGCTATTGAAAACTACTTGCAGTGTATTAAAAACAACGGAGATGTATATCCTTATATTTGTATTGCAAGATGCTATTTAGGCATTGAAGAGCCTGTATTAGCGAGAAACTACATAAAAAAGGCGCAAGGTCTTGAAGATATTCTACCTGAATATAATTACTTAATTGGATATTCTTTCTTGACTGAAAAACAAGCGAGAAAAGCACTTCCTTATTTTGAAAAAGTTTACAAAGAAGACAAAAGTGATTTTGCTGCTTTGAAAGGTATCCTTAGTTGTTTTTCAGATTTAGAAAGGAATGAAGAAATTGAAGCAATTTACAACGAATTAAAGTTTGATAATAAAGAACTTATAATTGAAAATTGGAAAGAACTTGCTTCGGTATTGTACATTTCTGAAATGGATAGTTTATTGGAAGATTTGATCTTTGAAATACAAACTATTCCAGAGTGTAGGGATGATTTAAATTGCGTTCTAAACGTAATTAAATACGATCAAAATCCTTCAAATAAAAACAAAGAAGTTATCATGTCAAGATTAATTCATAATTTTGAAGACACTTTAGAGAGTGTTAAATTGTTTTGTCACACGCTCATCGATGAAGATGAAGAGTTCAAGAACATGATACAAATTTACCAATAACTTAATATGAACAACGATATATTTAAACTAACTCAATTACCTGAAAGACCTGTTCAACCAAGGGAAAATGGATTAACAATGGTTATGGACAAAGGTCTAAGCATTAGAGAATCATTAGATTTGATTGAACACGGAAGTCATCTAATTGATCTTTTGAAACTTGGGTTTGGTACCTCTTATGTTACTCCAAAATTAAAAGAAAAAATTGCCCATTACAAGAAGGCTGGGTTCAAGGTTTATTTTGGCGGTACCCTCTTCGAAGCATATGCTATAAGAAACCAGTTTGACGATTATAGAAGAGTCCTAGACTATTACGGCGTTGATCATGTTGAAGTTAGCGATGGTTCAATGGAAATTGAACACGATAAAAAATGTGAGTTTATTAGAACTTTGGCAAAAGATTATACTGTTATCTCGGAAGTAGGTTCTAAAGATGCTGAAAAAATCATACCTCCATATGAATGGATAGATATGATGGAAAAAGAGATTCAAGCAGGTGTTTGGAAGGTTATTGCTGAAGCACGTGAAAGTGGAACTGTAGGAGTTTTTAGAGGTTCTGGAGAAGTACGTTCTGGATTAGTAGCCGAAATAATCAGAAAAATCCCATTGGAGAAAATAATCTGGGAAGCTCCACAAAAAGCTCAACAAGTTTGGTTCATAAAACTTTATGGTGCTAATATCAATTTAGGAAATATTGCACCATCTGAACTAATAGCTCTTGAAACTTTGAGATTAGGTTTAAGAGGTGATAGTTTTGATTTCTTCCTTGATAAATCTTTAATTAATAAGTAAATGTTAGTTGAAAAAATAAATAAAGACCTCATCGATGCGATGAAGGCCAAAGATGAAGTTGGATTAAGAGCTATCAGAGCTATAAAATCTGCTTTCTTATTGGCAGGAACTGAAACAGGAACTAAAGAGATTTCCGATGAAATTGCAATCAAAGCCATGCAAAAAATGGCCAAACAACGCAAAGACAGTATAGAAATATTCTTAAAAGAAAATAGAACAGATTTGGCCCAAAAAGAGCAAGAAGAGTTAAAGGTTATTGAAACTTATTTACCTGCTGCAATGGGAAAAGACGAATTAATTATCGAATTAAAAAAGATAATTGAAGCAAGTGGTGCAACAAGTATGAAAGAAGTTGGAAAAGTAATGCCATTGGCTATGAAGCAATTAGGTGGTAAAACTGATGGAAAATCTATCAACGAAGCACTAAGGGAACTTTTACCTAACTAGAATCATATACAATTGAGTTTGGAAAATTAATATTTTCCCTAACTTTGTGGCAATTTTAAAAATTATCATGAACAACACAATTAAATTATTCTCAGTTATCTTAATCAGCTCATTCATTAGCATGGGCGGATGTTTAAGTAAAATTACCACAGTAAATTTTGACTACCCTACAGAAGCAACAATTGAAACAGTAGCCCTTAACAATGTAGGACCTCAAACTTTTGGTGAATCTGTATTGACATCTGATTTAAAAGCTGAACTAGAAAAGAACAACACATCTTTAGATTTACTAGATGAATTAAAGCTAAAATCTGTTACTATTTCATTTACAAATGATTCTATTTCAAATTTTAACGATGTTGAAAACATTGAATTCTATATTGCTGCAGATGGCAACCCAGAAGTGCTTATTGCTTCTAAAAACCCAATCTTAGATAATCAGAATTCTTTAAGCTTAGACATTAATAGCACTGAGAATTTAGCAAACTATCTTAAGGCTACAACTTTTACATATAGAATCAAAGGAACTAATTCAGCTGCTTTGCCAGCTAAGAGTTTAAATGTAAAAGCAGTTTGGACCGTTAAAGCGAGCGCTAAATAAACTTTCTTTCAGATATTTTAAAAGCCCCTTTATTGGGGCTTTTTTTATTGTCTTTGCTTATGCAAATAATGCATAATTAATGAAGAACCTAAACCAACCAAGTAACCAGTAATTACATCACTTGGGTAATGCTTACCAGCCTTTACTCTAAGGAATCCTTCGATAGCTGGAATTGTTATTGCACCTATCCAAATTCCTGTTTGTTTTTTGTCGGGGAAATATGTGTTGTGAGCCAAAGCAAAACTGTAGCATAGGGATGACACAGTTGAAGTGTGGGCGGAAAAGAACGACATCCTCGCATCAACTTTCCTTTTTTCCTCCATATTTACCTGGGGATTATACAAATACGGTCTATTTCTAAGGCCCAATTTCAGTGCGTTTGAAAGTGATTGAGACAATAACAAACTTTGAAATGCAACACCGGCAATATTAATACTTTCTTTTTGCGTCTCTGGTTTAAACAAAAAGTAAGAATACATTAAACCTGTTCCTAAAGCCAAGGCATCACTCACTTTAGCCACTCTTGGACTCCATTGGTTACAGGCTATTCTGTCAAATCTATTTATATCTTGTTTGTTCAAAGCCAAAATAACTTTATCATCTAAAGGCTTAACTTGTTTTTGAGCCAATAGACTACCAGTAAATACTATACCATTTCCGATTGCAAATGCAGGATCTAAAAATGCTTTATATCTATAAACATATTGAGCATTTAGATTCAAGCTTAAAATAAAAAAGCCAAGTACAATACTTAGCTTTTTGAATATTCTCGACATATTAATTAATGCTTAAACGGCAAAACTTTCTCCACAGCCACATGTTCTTTTGGCATTTGGATTGATAAAATTAAAACCTTTTCCATTTAAACCATCTGTAAAATCTAATTCAGTACCTGCTAAATATAAATAACTTTTTAAGTCACATACTATTTTAACATCTCCTACTATAAATTCTTGATCAGACTCCTTAGATTCATTGTCAAAATCTAAATCATAACTTAATCCACTGCAACCTCCACCTTTTACTGAAACACGGACAAAGTAGTCTGGTCCCATTTTCTCTTCAGACATTAATTGGTGCACTTTCTTGGTGGCATTTTCCGAAATAGTGATTCCTGCTGACATAATATTATACTATTAGTAATGTTTTTTGTTGTCTTCAATCGGGCTAAGTCCATTCTTAACTCGGTAATCATTGATAGCAGATTTGATAGCATCTTCTGCTAGAACACTGCAGTGAATTTTAACTGGCGGCAAGGCTAGTTCTTCAACGATATCCATGTTGTCAATTTTAAGAGCATCATCAACTGATTTCCCTTTTAACCATTCAGTTGCCAAACTAGAAGAAGCAATAGCGCTTCCACAACCAAAAGTCTTAAATTTAGCATCTTTAATGATTCCTGTTACCTCATCAACCTCAATTTGAAGTCGCATTACGTCGCCACATTCTGGAGCACCTACAAGGCCAGTTCCAACTTGCTTGCTTGATTTATCTAAAGTTCCAATATTTCTTGGATTGCTGTAATGATCTATTACTTTATCTGAATATGCCATGTTTGTATTTGTTTATTGTTTTTTTAAAATATTAGTGTTCTGCCCATTGAATTGTTTTCAAATCAATTCCTTCTTTGAACATTTCCCATAGTGGGCTCATTTCTCTCAATTTATTTACTGCTTCTTTTACATGGTTAATTGCATAGTCAATTTCCTCATCAGTTGTAAAACGGCTTAAACCGAAACGCAATGAAGAATGAGCTAATTCATCATCTAAACCTAGGGCTTTTAAAACATAACTAGGTTCCAAACTAGCACTTGTGCAAGCTGATCCTGAAGAAACTGCAATATTTTTAACACCCATTATTAGACCTTCACCTTCAACATATTTAAAAGACATATTGCTTACATGAGGCAGTCTATGCTCCGTATTTCCGTTGATGTAAGATTCCTCGATAGTTAGCAATTCAGTTTCTAATCTGTCTCTCATTTTGCTGATCCTAGCAGTGTCAGCGTCCATTTCCAAACGGCATAATTCACATGCTTTGCCTAGACCAACAATACTAGGAACATTTAAGGTACCACTTCTCATACCTCTTTCATGTCCACCACCATCCATTTGTGCCGTAACCTTAACTCTTGGATTTTTTCTTCTAACATACAAAACACCAACACCTTTTGGTCCGTACATCTTGTGGCCAGAAAAACTCATCATATCAATACCATCTCCAATAACATCAACTTTTATTTTTCCAACTGCTTGGGTCGCATCGGTATGAAATAAAATTCCTTTGCTTTTACACAAAGAAGCGATTTCTTTTATTGGTTGAATTACTCCAATTTCGTTGTTTGCATACATAACCGTAACTAATACGGTATTTGGTTTGATTGCAGCAGCTACTTGTTCAACAGTGATTAATCCATCCTCTGCAGCTTGTAAATAAGTAACCTCAGCACCTAGTTTTTCAAGGTGTTTACAAGTATCTAATATTGCCTTATGCTCGGTTTCTACCGTAATAAAATGATTGCCTTTTTCAGCATACATTTCAAATACACCTTTCAATGCTAAGTTATTTGATTCTGTCGCACCGCTGGTGATAATGATTTCCTTAGAATCAGCATTTATTAGGGCAGCCATTTGCTCTCTAGCATAATCAACAGCCTCCTCAGCTTTCCAACCGAAAGCATGATTTCTACTGGCAGCATTTCCAAAATTCTCTATAAAAAACGGCAACATTGCTTCCAAAACCCTAGGGTCCATTGGAGTGGTAGCATTGTTATCCAGGTATATTGGCAGATTTATCATAATTCTTATTTAGACTAATTCTAAGGTGCAAATGTAAGTCAAAGTTAATAAATCTCAATTAAAAAATGTAAAAATTGATATTGAGACTATCTATAACTATACGCTTAAACACATTTGAAAGTACAACAGATACAACACTTCAGTTTGAATTTGGTTTTGCGCATGTTTTCATTCAATTTTGTTGAATGAATAAAATTGAGCACATCGGAATAGCAGTTAAGAATTTAGAATTATCAAATAAATTGTTCAGTAAACTGTTAAATTGTGAACCATACAAAACAGAATCCGTTGAAAGTGAAGGTGTTATTACCAGTTTTTTCATGATAGGTGAAACAAAAATCGAGTTATTACAAGCGACAAACACAGAAAGTCCAATTTCAAAATTTATTGAGAAAAAAGGTGAAGGTATACACCATATTGCATTTGCCTCAGATGATACCAATAATGAAATAAAACGCCTTCAATTAGAAGGTTTTGAAATGATTCATCAAAAAGCAAAACCAGGAGCCGATCAAAAAGAAATTGCCTTTGCTCACCCCAAAAGCACCAATGGAGTTTTGGTTGAAATATGTTCTGACATAAAATAAGCAACGAAATATAAAAATACTTGTCTTGTATCCGAAATGCGTTCAATAATCTGTCTTATAATTGTAATTAGCTCTTATTCATGTTATGGGCAACTCATTCCTTTTAGAATCAATAAACAATGGGGTTATTGCGATACCAATCGAGTTATAAAAGTTAAAGCCCAATACGATTTTGCTGATTTTTTCACCAACAATCTTGCTTTCGTGAAAAAAGACTCTTTTTTTTATGGCATAAATAAAACTGGAAACATTGTCACTCCAGCTATAAAACACTATGGAACTTTCGTCGATAACCGCTGCCCAGTTCTATTCGCTTCAGGAAATTGTTACTACATAAATGATTCAGGAAAAGTGGCAATAGACCAAGCTTATGATGCTGCTGAAAACTTCTCTGAAGGTTTGGCAGTTGTGGCAATAAATAAAAAACTAGGCATAATCGATCACTCAGGAAATTGGATTAGAAAACCAGACTTCGATACATCAAGTCTTTATTTCAAATCAGGTATGATAATGGCAATTTCCAAGGGAAAGTATTTTTACATAAATCAATACGGTAAAACATTGGTTTTGCCCGATTCTGTTAAAGCTGCCGGGATTTTTAGTGAGGGACTTGCACCAGTTTATGTAACCAAGCAAAGAAACTCTATTGGAGAAATAATCAAAACTACTTTTTTGGAGTTTATAGATAGTACAGGTAAAATAATTTTAAGTCATTTCATAATTGACTCCCTAGATTATTCTGAATATATTGCTTTAGAAAAAGAATTTATTGATGGAAAAGCAATTATTAAAACACAAAATGAAATTGGTTGGGATTACTATTTTATTGATAAAAAGAAACGAACGTCTCCATTGTATGCCAGTGCAAGACATTTAAAAGATTCATTATTTATTGGAGCAATCGGTTATTATATGTCTGACATAAGAATTGTAGATAGTAACTATTATGTTCAGGGTCAATTTCAGCAAAAACCAACCCAAGTAGGTGAATTTGGAAATGGTCTTTTACCCTTCAGAGATAAGGAAGGAAATTGGGGTTATGTCAATAAAAATTGTCAAACTATTATTAAAGCTAAATATTCTATGGCTTACAGATTTAACAATGGATATGCCTACATCGTATACAATGGGAATGTTGGTGTGATTGACACAAAAGGCATTGAGTATTTTTTCGACCGGCCATAGACCCATTTGCTAGTCGTTTAAAATTACATTAATATTGTTACAACTTTTTTAACCTACATGATTCAATCAAAGAAAATACTACTTTTTTGTTTTTACATATTTATTGTAGGCTCTTTACTGAGTCAAAATCCAATTCAATATCAAGCTTTAAGATGCGCAGGTGAAATTCCAGATGATTTCTTAAAATTAAGTGGTGAAAAAGTACAAACAGACAAAAGCAAAATCTCTAAGAAAAACATTTCAAGAAGTGAAAAGAAATTAGAAAACGAATTTGCAATTAATTCAAATTTTGGTATTGACGAGATCTTATTTAGTGGTAAAGTTCTTTATGGAGACCCACTTAGCATTTATATTAATAAAGTAGCAGATAAAGTTCTAGAAAAGAACCCAAAATTAAGAAAAGAATTGAGATTTTATGTTTTAAAATCATATAGTGTCAATGCATTTTCTACCAATCAAGGGATAATATTCGTTACCGTTGGACTAGTTAGTCAGCTAGAAAATGAAGCTCAACTTGCATATATTCTTTGCCATGAAATTGCACACTATACACAAAAGCATAGCTTAGAAAGTTACAAAAGGAAAAATGATGTTTTAGAAGGAAAAGGAAAATTTAAGGTTTTAGATTTTGACGAAAGAATACAAGAGATATACAGCTATTCAAAAGACAATGAATTTGAAGCTGATGTGGAAGGTGTTAAAATGTTCCTAAAAACACCCTACAATAAACAAGCTGCATTGAGCAGTTTTGATATGTTGTTGTTCTCTTATTTACCCTATGATGAGATTGAATGGAGCCTAAAAGAATTTCAAGATAGCTCTTATAAATTTCCTGTTAGTTACGCACCTAAAAAAGCAAAAGAAATTAGTGCTGATGAGGCAGAAGACGACGAAGAATCAACCCACCCTAATATCAGAAAAAGAAAAACGAAAGTAGAATCAATACTGGAGGACGAAGAAAAAAATGGAGCACTCTATGTTCTAGGTGAAGAGTATTTTAAATCTATTCAACAACAAGCAAGAATAGAACTATTTTATATTTTATTCAACCATGCGCAATATAAAAAAGCCTACTATTTATCATACTTATATAGAAATATATACCACGATACCAGCTTCTCAACTTTAGTAAGCGCTTATTGTATTTATGCTAAAGCCAAAAAGGCTCAAAGCACTTCGAACTCAGATGAGAGCAGCAAGAATGAGGAATTCAAGCAAACAGATGAAGGGGCTTACTATAATGTTTCTTATTTCTTTAATAAGTTAAACGAGGATGAACTAAGTATTTTAAGCATTAGAGAAACTTGGAAAGCTTACCAAAAAAACAAGAACGATTCATTCGCAAAAAAACTATTTGAATTGGCTTGCGATGACTTATTCAAAAACAGCAATTTTAGTTTAAGTAAATTTAAAGAGCAAATTGACACAATTGTAAAAACCGATACTGTAAGCATCAGCAATACAACTGGCTTAAGCAAAGTTGATAAGCTAAAACTAAAAAAGAAAAAGCAAGAAGAAGAAAGCTCAGATGATGATGAAGAAACATCTAATAATAAATTTAAACAGTACTATCAATTTGCATTCGTAGAGCTGTTCAAAAATAAAGAATTTAAATCCCAATTTAAATCATCTTATAATAAATTTCGAGATAAGGATGAATCAGAAAAAGAAGAAAATGAGTTTGGTTTATTTTTAGACGGAAAAGACAAAAGAAAACAGAAAAAATTTGGGGTTGTCGGTGGGATAGATTCTTTGATTATAGTTAATCCCTCTTTTAGTAAAACAGTTTATGGAAGAGAGACCAAACAAAATCTAATTTTCAACGAACAACAAGAACTTTTGCTGTCCAATAAGTTTATTGAAATGGCGCAATTAAATGGTATAAATGCTCAAGCATTAAACCTCTTAGACAAGGCGCATCTTAGCACAGAGACTATGAACCAATACGCCATTATTATGGAATGGCTTACTGAAAGAATCAACAATTCTTCTTCCGATTTAGAACTCTTTAATTCTCGAGAAGCCACTAGTATCACAAAAGACAAAGGTTGTTCTAAAATATGCCTATCTGGAATTACATATACCATCGAAAATCAAGAATTTAATGCAATAGCATTGGTCTATAGTTTAATAGCATTTCCAGTATTTCCTTTTTATTTATACGCTCAATTACATAAAAAACATAGATTATATCTTTCGTCTATAGTTTTTGATATTGAATCTGGCAAAATTATATATGTAACGAGCAAACAATTAAACATGAAATACAAAAGGAATGACTATGTAAATAGTCAAATTTATTCACTTTTTCACCAATTAAAAACCAAAAGAAATGATTAAGAAATTTATATTATTTGTTTGTTTTTCAATTAATTTCTATTCATTTGCTAGCAATGGAAAAAGTATACCTGGTTACTTAGGATCTAAAAATGCGGCGGCCATCAAAATACAATCTAATCTTGCTACGTCTGAAGACTTTCTCTTGCAATTATTAAGACCTAGTATTGGCATTTCTTATGAGCGTGTTTTAAGCAGAAGAGGTTCAATCACCTTGGGATTTGGAAACAGTAAAAATACAATATACTCAAGTTCTTATTATCCATTCGTAGAAAACAAAAACAACAGACTTGCATTTAGTAATACCGCTTATAGTTCGCCTATCGAAGGATCTGTTGAATACAGAAATACCTATTTTTCAATTGCAAAATCATATTATAACCTTGCTAGTGGTTCCCTTGCCCCTCTTGGTTTCTACACCAAAATAGGTTACACATTAAATTTACAAAAAATCATAAAAGATAATATGTTATATTTGATTGGAAGCAATCCAAATGGCACTAGTTTATATCAAACTCAATACACATCATCTTTGAACTTAGAATTTGGCAGTAAAAGATTTATTAATAAAAATATTTTCATCCAAAAAAGCATTGCGTTTAATATTCCATTTAATTTTTGGACAACTTCCAATACACGCTTTATGAACATTGAAGATTTTAACGAAACAAATCTGAACTTTTACCTTTCGAAAGCCCGAACTTTGAACCTATCAATTGGCATTGGTGCCGCTTTTTAATTAATATGAATTTAAAAAACTCAACGATATTTATACTCTTGGCAATGTTTTTGAATTCTTGTGACAACATACAAGATTCAAGGCCTGCAACGGTTAAATCTAACAATACTGTAATTACACCTGCTGGGCCAGTATTTACCAACCCTAATTGTAACCCAAATGTAAATAATACTGATTGTATAAGCTTGTTAAATTTCGAACTTAATTTCGGGTCAAGCAATCCTGTTATTTCTAAAATTAACGACCAATTAACCGTAACTTATACCAGCAATCAAAATGACCAAATGATTATTACTTTGGCGCCTTTTATACCAGGGAAAAGCAATAATTTCCAAATTTGCAACTCCTTATCTGGAGCAAAAAATTACAATGCTTATTTGCAATTAATTGGCAACAGCTTAGGTAGCACAAAGTTATTTGCAAAGTCAACAGGCAAAGAAATTTTACATGTCCAATACAATCAATGGAACAGTTCCTACAATTTGGTTTTCTGTGACGCTGAGTTTAAATATGATTTCAACTCCAGTATCTATTACAAATTAATTACTGGAAGATTTGACTTTGTATATTAGATTTCCAAGAATTTAACAGCAATTAGCTTCCAATTAGAAAAATTACAAAAAACCAATGTCTCTCCTTGGATTAATTTTGTAATTTTGCCCAACTTGAATTTTTCTTCAAAAACAATAGAGAACGCAGTTGAAGCACTTTCTGGATTTCCAGGAGTTGGTAAACGAAGTGCCTTAAGAATGGTAATGTACCTATTGAAGCGTCCCAATGAGGAAGCCGAAAATCTCTCTAATGTTTTATTTAAATTAAAAACAGAGTTAATGCAATGTACTGTGTGTTGTAATATCAGCGATACGCCTATTTGCAGCATCTGTAACAGCGTAAACCGCAACAAAAGCATCATCTGTGTAGTTGAAGACATGATGGATGTTATGGCAATAGAAAATACTGCTCAATTTAACGGCCTATACCACGTTCTAGGAGGATTAATCTCGCCAATTGATGGAGTAGGTCCAGAAGAATTAAATATAGAGGCCCTAGTGAATCGATTAAGTGAAAATGAAGCAGAAGAAATTATCATTGCTTTAAATGCCAATATCGAAGGTGATACAACTGCATTTTATTTGGCAAGAAAATTACAAAAATTCAACCTCAAAATAAGTACAATAAGCAAGGGCATCTCTGTTGGAAGTGAATTAGAGTACACCGATGAAATAACCCTTGGCAGATCATTAACGGCAAGGGTTCCTTACAGTATTTAATTATTCCTTTATTATTTTATAAAACTGAACCACTTCGAAAGTTTTTATTGATATAAAATACAGTCCGCTGCTTAATTTACTTAAATCTAAAGTAGCAATTCCATCTTTAAAATCTGATTCGTATACTAGTGACTGCTTTTGATCATATACAATAATAGTAGCATCTGATTCAAGTTTTACATTTAGATAACTTGAAAATGGAGATGGATAAATATTTGATCTATCAATTGAAGTAAAATGAATACCACTTGACTTTGGACATTTTATAGCTATTGATATACAAAGAGTATCCGAACATCCAAAACTATCTGTTGCTATTGCACAAACATTATAGTTCCCTGTATCTTTATAAGAATGTTGAACCTGCTTTCCTGATGTTTCTGAATTGCCATCCCCATAATTCCATTTCACTTCTATTGGGGTTTTATTGCAACTCAAATCAAAACCTTTGGTTTTACAATTTCCTTTTGAACTAGTATCTATTCTATTGATATGAAAATCACATGGTGCTTTTTGATCACAATTGATATCTATACTCAGATTAGCAGTATCTCCGCATGAGATTGAATCTTGAACGATTAATCTAACTTTATAATTCCCGTTTTTTTGAAAAGTGTGTAAAGAATATTTGCTGTTGGATGAATCTCCATCTCCAAATTCCCATACTATTCGTTTGGCATTTGGACTTACAAAAGAAACAAATTCATACTCATTGCAATTGTAACTTACCGTATCAAATGAATAAATACCTATTTCACTTAAATCACAAGGATTTGTGCAATTAACATTCACTGTAATACACAATGAGTCTTTGCATCCATTTGCATCTTGAATTCTTCCACAAACTTGGTAAGTGCCGTTTTTGGTGTAAAAATTTTTAGGTTTGTAACAAGCGCAACTATTGCCATCACCATAAGTCCAATTATATGAACTTGCTGTACCTCCTGAAACTTTATACTTAAAGTACAAATGGTTACAATTACTTGCCGCCTGGTCTAAATATATTGAATCCAATGACAGTTGACAAGGTGTTTGAGCTTGAATAGTTGCCGAAGCAATCAAACAAAACAACAAAAGGTAAATTCTCTTCATAATCTATAGACAACAAAAATATCAATTTTATCGCCTAATGTCCTCCTAATAAGTGAGAATTTTTATTTTAGAAACTTTGTCATTTAAATTTAAAGTAATTATCCGCCTTTCTTGAATGATGAAATAGGTATCATATGAAGGAGATTTAAGATAATCAAAAGTATAAAGTTCTTGGTTTATACTATAATTTTCCAACCAAACGCGTTCTTTATCAGGGATGCTTACTAAAAATTTTATTGAATCTTTGTCTTTAAAGCTTGCCAATAATATAATTGTATCAGTTGAAATGTATCGATTAAACAACAAAAACGAGCCATCTGAAAATCTTGGTACAGCATTGGTCTTCAATTGATATTTCAAACCAAAGATATCCAATACTACCTTTTTGTTGTCTTTTAATAAAACTGGTTTAGGAAACATAAAATAACGCTCATATTTGTCTCCTTGAATTGAATAAAAAGAGGGATCAAGCACTATACCTTGAGGATATTTTACTTGAACATAAGGTCGCATTTGCACATTCTTTTTAAAAATATTACCTAGAGTAATTTCATTTTGGATTTCGCTGATGTTAAATTCCCTGAACACCATTTTACCAGAATCAACATCCGGCATTAACAAGGTTTGTTTATCCTTAAATTCTAAAGGAAAATAAGGCGGAAAGGTAAATGCATGTTGGGCTGGTAATTTTAATAAATAGAAGTTTTTAAAGGTATAATCAGCATCTAATCTTATTACCCCATACTTCCAAATTGATTCCTTTTGCTTTTTTGCATAATAACGAAATCCTATCCATAAATCATTGTTAAAATAAGTCAAGTTAACTGTTGTAAAGTCTTTAATATTATCTAGTAAGAAAGGATTTTCATTACCATCTCTTATAGCCAAAGACTTCGCTTTTTGATATATCAAGTTGACAATATGGGTGTCCTTGCAAATTTCCTTCTCAAACAACAAAGAATCTCTAATAACAGAAACAACTCTTATTGTTTTTTTAAATGCAAAAGCCACGTGGTTTCCTTTTGCATGCATACCCAAAACTAAATCAGCCTTGAGATAAAAACTGTTACAAAAAACTATTAATACGAGTATAATTTTATTCATTGTTGTAAAACGTAAAATGAAGATATCTATTGCATTGCTTGTATTTCGTGGATAAATCGAGATACAGGAAAGCCCATCACATTGTAGTAACATCCTTCAATTTTTTGAATGCCTACATATCCTATAAACTCTTGTATTCCATATGCTCCAGCTTTATCTAAAGGAGAATAATTTTGCAAATAATAATCAATCATTTCATCACTTAGTGAATTAAAATAAACATTGGTAGCTTCTGAAAACACTATTGTATTCGTTCTAGATTTCACACAGACACCGGTGTAAACTGTATGAACATTTGAAGACAGGGTCTTTAACATATCCTTTGCCTCTAATAGTGAACTAGGTTTGTTTAAAACATGCCCATTTACCCATACAACTGTATCTGCTGTAACTAATAATGAATCATCTAATAATTCTTGAGAATAAGCATCGCTTTTCTTTTTCGCTAAATACTCAGGAATTTCAGCAGCCTTAAGTTCAGGATGAAAATCTTCTTCAACATCTATTTTAATTATTTCTAATTCAAAACCACTATCGGCAATTAATTGATGCCTTCTTGGGCTCTGAGAAGCTAGTAATATCTTCTTTTTGAAAAATGGTAGCATTATGCAAAGATTAAGTTAATTACGCCTGCAAACATTATGTACTTCAATAATTTGCTCGATGCTCCATACTCTTCTTTTGACTTAGTTTTAGAAATATGGTTGATGAAATACAAGAGTCCTAAAGTTATTATGCCCATTAAAACAGATCCTGCATATAAATCTAAGCCCCAGCTTAAAAAGCTATACAAACCACATAGCATTATTTCTATTCCTGTAATAATATAGATCATTATTTTAGTTCCTTTAATTCCGGCAACTATTGGGTAAGTCTTTAATCCAGCAGCCAAATCACCATCCACATCTTGCATATCTTTAACTAGCTCTCTTATTAAACTAATGAAGAAAGAAAAAATAATATAACCAGTAAAATTCATAATTGCTGGTTTGGTATCAAATGCAATTAACAAAACACAGATAGCTACAACCGCCGCGCTGCACAAGGCAACCACCATATTGCCAATTAAAGGCATGCCTTTTAATTTTGCAGCATATAGATATAATAATCCCATAATTGAGACATTGATTATAGCATATTGTTGGCTAAAAAAATAAGAAACAACTAAGGATAATACTGTTAATATTGCATATAAAATCCACGCAGATTTGACACTAAGACTATGACCAACTATGCAGCTACTTGGTTTATTTACTTTATCTGTTTCTATGTCAAAAATGTCATTGACTACATATCCAGCTGCAGCGCTTAGTACTGCTGGCAAAATTAAGAATATGGCGTGAAACCAATAATTTGTTGCCAATTCATCTTTATACTTGAACAAAACCACAAACATAGTGGCTGTGATAAGCGTCAAATTGATTGGACGAATAACATGTATGGGGTTTCTCAAAACTAAGTCAGTTGGGCTTTTCACAATTCAATATTCAGAAATTTATTTTATATTGCAAATTAATTGTTCATCACAGGTGTTAAGAAATAAATTTATAGTACCCTATGTTTACCTAGGCCTGATGATTATCTCTTTTATCTCAGGCTTAATATGGCCAAACATAAAACAAGCCTTAGCTATTTATCCAAGAGACTTCCACTATTTATCTGGCATCTTCTCGACTGTCTTTGTGCATAAGGATTTAGAGCATTTAAGTTCTAACAGTTTGCCTTTATTTGTATGTTTATTCGGCCTATTCTATTTTTATAAAGAAATTGCATTAAAAGTGACTTTAATCTGCCACTTACTTACAGGAGTGCTGATTTGGTTGTTCGCACGTTCTGCTTTTCATATTGGCGCAAGTGGCCTAGTATATGCTTTGGTATTGTTTGTTTTTGTAAGTGGTCTAATTCGGAAAAACAAAAAAATATTGGTGTTTGCATTGCTTACCTTAGTATTCCAAAGTGGATTGCTTTGGGGAGTTTTCCCACTAGAAGAAGGTGTAAGTTGGGAAAGCCATCTCTTTGGGGCAATAGTAGGAATTCTCCTTTCATTTCTCTTTAAAAACGAAGGACCTCAAGCGGACCCTCCAAAAATATGGGAAGAAGAAACAGAAGAAAATACAATTGATGAATATTTAAACCTATAAGTCTAATAAAAAATCAAATCAGGTAATTCTAAATTGTATGAATTTACCAGATCATTTTTATATACAAGCAATTTTAGCTTTTGACTCTTGTATTGTGGTTTTTTAATTAGTTCTATGGTTAGAAAATTGGTGCTATTTGAGAACCGCTTAAACTGACTGATTGGATAGCTTAACTTAGATTGCTGCCCAAAGCTATTGTAAAAGTCTTCAGATAATTTAAAAAAATCGCTAATATCTGAATTGATTGGATGCTGATCATCAAATTGAGTAAGCGTAATGATTTTAAGGCTGTCTCCCAAGGCTTGGGTTTGTGGAAAGACAGGATCACAGGCCATTAAACCTTCATTAAAATTAAAATGACTTACCAATGCCGTTTCTGGTCTAAAAGTAAAAAACACAGAATCAAGAGTATTCATAGGTATTGAATCAGGAGCATAATAAACATAGGCTCCATTTGAATTCATTTTATAAATTTGATTAAATTTATATGAATAAATTCTTTGCTGTTGCACAGGCTTACTTGGGCAATCGCGACATTGCTGTATGAATATTGCACTAAAAACAAATAAAACAGTTAAAGCAATGTTCTTAAAATATTTGTTCATATTTACTCTTTTACAAAGCTTTCAACCATCCAATTGCCATTTTCAAAATACCCCAAAGAATAAGCACCACTTTCTTGAGCACTTAAATCAATTTCAAATTCATTTGAATGCGCTTGAACACACATCACTTCTTGACCTAATTGATTAAATAAATGTAAAATCATATTTGGATTAAAATTGTCGCCAAAACTAACTTTTAGTTTGTTCCCCACGGGATTTGGAAAAACAATAAAACCTGCTTTTTTATCTAATACTGAAGCTAAATTGCTGCTAAAATTCAGGAGAGGTAATTCAACATAAGAAGCGTTAATGCTATTGCAAAAAATAGTATTAATTGAACTCAATGGATTCAACAAAGAATCTGTATTATTTCCAGGGTACATTGCCTGGCCATTGTTCATATTACGGTTATACTTAGGATAATTTGAAGATGAAATTATAACCCTAATTTGATGACCACTTAAAAATGTTACACAGGTTGTCGGTAATTCAATTATACAATCATAAACTTTTCCTGGAATCATCATGGAAATTTGAGATTGAGTAAAACCGTCACGGAATCGCATACGCATAACCGCATCGTTTAGCAGCATGGACTTTCCATCAGGGTATACATCTGTCACCCGAATATCAAAATCAGTATCTAATTGACTTGAACTAACTTTTAATACGACTTTAATTCGTCCATTAAGCACCAAATTCTTAGCTAGAATTGCCGAACTGAATACCTTTACGTCACTTCGACTTTCTATGTCAGTTAATTGGTTGTAAGGGCCCTGTAATAAGTCACTTCTTAGGGTACAACCACCAATCGTAGGTGATGGGTCATTAGGGTTGTAGGTGTAATTTAAACTATCGAAACTTGAAACAGGTAAATTCTGATCCAATATACCATTCTTGTTAAGATAAAAGCGATAAGTCTTGACTCCACTTAAAGGCCAAGTAGCTTCATTTAACCATTTATTTTCTCCCATTTGATACAAAGTGTAAGTTGGGGTTGAATTCCAATTATTATTAATGTTTCTAAGATAATAATCAAAGAATTGAATAGCCATGCTATCGTTCTTATTTTGTGCATTGGAGTAACTTAATTGACCTTGTGATGCTGTGCCAACTTTTGCTGTGCTGTGGCCGCCATGAACCCAGGGACCCATCAAAAGCTTATGTTTTGTCCTAACAGCCACTGGAGAGCGGGTTATCAAATCATTATAGAAATCCATCATCAACTGTGTATTGTGGTCATACCAACCTCCAATCATAAAACATGGCACCTGTATGCTGTCAGGATAATCATTTGCGCTTTCTACAAAGTTCCAATAGGTATCTTTGATAGGATGAGCCATTAATCCAGTGCTCAGTCCGAAGCCTAACACATCAAGTTGTTGAACATATTCAGTTCTTAAAGCACCATTTGGGAAATATTCATTGTACTCAAATTGCGGTGCCGCTACTAAAGGGCAAATACAAGTTAAATGTGGTGGATTGCCTTTTGCTGTTTGATATTGAACTTTACCCAAGGCTGAAGCGCCCCAAGTTCCAACTTTACCATTGCTCCAAGATTGAGAAGCAATCCATTCTACTGTTGAATATCCATCTCTCGTACGATCCGGATTTCCAGTATAAGCAGCTTTTTTTGATCCATAAAACCCTCTCCAATCAGCCACAACAAATACATAATTACTGGTATTAATGTTTGCGCCAACACCCAAGGGCAATCCAGTTAAACGGTAAATTTGTCTATTGTATGGGGTTTGGATTAAGATAACTGGACCACTTCCCATTCCATTTGGAATGTATATGTCGGCAGCTAGCTTCCTTCCATCTATCATTGGAATTGAATCAACTAATGGCGTTAAAATAGAGTACCCATTCTTAAAACTAAATAGTAAAAGAATGACTAATATGATGTGTTTTTTCATGTATAGAATACAAATTTAAGACTTTAAAAAAGTGTTTAAGTTCAAACTTCTATACATGTCAAAATGTTTGACCAAAAAAAAGGAACATATTTCTATGTTCCTTTTCATGTTATATCATCCAAAGTGCATTAGCTACATCCGCTGGTAGTTCCGCAAGTTAAGCAGGTGTAACATGTTCCTGAGCGAACAGTAATGTTACCACAGCTTTTACAAGCTGGAGCATCACCCATACTTGGAGGCAAATTACCAGTTTTTTTAACTGCTTTAGGTGCAGTTGAAGTTGTATTACTTGTTTCAGAAACTAAAGTAGGTGCAATTTCATTTTGTGCTAAATTGAAATTGGTATCTACTGGAGTAACTTCATCTGAAATTTTTGGTTTAATGTGCAATTGTTCTTGACGGTTTAGGTATTCAAATCCTAACAATCTGAAAATAAAGTCAACTACTGAAGTAGAAGATTTAATGTTCGCATGTCCTTCAACCATACCACTAGGCTCAAATCTACTAAAAGTAAATTTATCGTAGTATTCTTCCAATGGTACACCATATTGTAAACCGATTGATACAGCTATTGCAAAGCAGTTCATTAACGAACGGAAACTTGCTCCTTCTTTATGCATATCAACGAAGATCTCTCCTAATGTTCCATCTTCATATTCACCTGTTCTTACAAATACTGTGTTGCCATCAATTTTTGATTTTTGAGTGAATCCTTTACGCTTATTTGGCAATACCTTACGGGTAGCAATATTTGATAACTGTTGTTTGAAAGCTGCATTATTGCTGCTATTGATAATTAATCTAGCTGCTTCTAATACGATTTCAGGAGTTAAATCTTCAACACGGGTTGAACCAGAAACACCAACTGCTTTTTCAACTATTTCAACTGTATCGCTAACTGTTTCAGTCTCATCTACTTTCTTATCAGATTTGTTTGACAATGGTTGAGACAATTTACATCCATCTCTGTATAGTGCATTAGCTTTTAATCCCAGTTTCCAACTCATTTCATAGCAAGATTTGATATCTTCAACAGAAGCTTCGTTTGGAAGGTTGATGGTTTTTGAAATCGCACCAGAAATGAATGGTTGAGCTGCTGCCATCATTCTAATATGTGAATGTGCATGTAAGAAACGAGTTCCTTTATTTCCACATTTGTTTGCTGTATCAAACACTGGATAGTGTTCCTCTTTAAGGAAAGGAGCACCTTCGATTGTCATTGTACCAGTTACAAATTCATTCGCTGCCTCAATTTCTGAAGCTTTGAATCCTAATGCTTTTAATAAGTTAAAGTTAACATCATTAAATTGAGCTTCATTAAAACCAAGACGTTTGATTGTGTCTTCGCCTAATGTAAATACATTAAATACGAACTCAATATCAAATGCGCGTTCTAATTGAGATTCAATCATAGTCAACTCGCTTTCATTAAAGCCTTTAGCAGCTAAAGTTTCATGGTTAATAAATGGAGCTGTTTTTAAAGTTGCATGACCTTTAGCATAATTAATAATCTCATCAGATTCTTGTTGAGAATATCCTAAAGTTTTCAAAGCAGCTGGAACAGCTTGGTTGATGATTTTGAAGTATCCACCACCACTTAATTTTTTAAATTTAACCAAAGCAAAGTCAGGTTCAATACCAGTGGTATCGCAATCCATAACCAATCCAATTGTTCCAGTTGGAGCAATTACAGTTGATTGAGCATTTCTATATCCAAATTTCTCACCCAACATTAAAGCTTTGTCCCAAGCATTGCAAGCTGATCTTAATAAATCTTCTGGGCAATGTTGAGGATCGATACCTACAGCAGGTATACTTAGGCTTTCATAAGCCAATGGGGTATTATAGGCTGCATAACGGTGGTTACGAATAACACGCATCATGTGTTTCTTGTTCTTTTCATACATTCTGAAAGAACCTTTAACTGCTGCCATTTCTGCACTAGTAGCGTATGCTTGACCAGTTAAAATTGAGGTCAATGCACCACATATTGCGTTGGCTTTAGGGCTATCATAAGGAATACCAGAAACCATTAACAAAGCGCCTAAATTGGCATATCCCAATCCTAATGTTCTATAATCATAACTTAATTGTGCAACTTCTTGACTTGGAAATTGAGCCATTAAAACAGAAACTTCCAAAACTACTGTCCATAAACGAATTGCATATTCATAAGAAACAATATCAAATTCTAATTTATCAGCATCAAAAAACTTCATTAAGTTTAGAGAAGCTAAGTTACATGCGGTGTTATCCAAGAACATGTACTCAGAACATGGATTTGAAGCATTGATTCTTCCACCCTCTGGACAAGTGTGCCATTCGTTGATTGTATCATCGTATTGAACACCAGGATCTGCACAAGCCCATGCTGCATCGCCAATTGCATCCCAAACTTCAGTAGCTGGAATTGAACTCATCACTTGACCATTAGCTCTACCAATCAAATCCCAATTTCCATTTTGTTTTAATGCTTCAAAGAATTTATTTGGGATACGAACTGAATTGTTTGAGTTTTGACCAGATACAGTTGCATATGCTTCACCCTCGTAATCACTTGGGTAACCAGCAGCGATTAAAGCTGCTACTTTTTTCTCTTCATTTTTTTTCCATGAAATAAAATTCATGATTTCAGGATGATCCATATCCAAGCAAACCATTTTAGCAGCTCTTCTAGTTGTTCCACCTGATTTAATTGCGCCTGCTGCTCTGTCACCAATTTTCAAAAATGACATTAATCCTGAAGACGTTCCACCACCTGAAAGTTTTTCACCTCCACCACGAATCTTAGAAAAATTAGTTCCAACACCACTACCATATTTAAAAATACGAGCTTCACGTACCCATAAATCCATGATTCCACCTTCGTTCACAAGGTCATCATCAACAGATAATATAAAACAAGCATGTGGTTGCGGTCTTTCATATGCAGAAGTTGAACGCATTAATTTTTCAGTATCAGGATCTACATAATAGTGACCTTGTGGTTTACCACTAATACCATAGGTTGAATGCAACCCAGTGTTAAACCATTGTGGTGAATTTGGAGCAGATTGTTGTGCTAATATAGAATACACTAACTCTTCATAGAAAACTTGAGCATCTTCTTTTGAGGCAAAGTAACCATATTTTTCACCCCATTGTTTCCAACAGTCAGCCAAACGATGCGCAACTTGTTTTACACTAGTTTCACTTCCCAATGATCCATCCGCTTGAGGAACACCTGCTTTTCTGAAATATTTTTGTGCAACGATATCTGTTGCTACCTGGCTCCATGCCGAAGGTATTTCAACATTTTTCATTTCGAATACGATGTCGCCATTCGGATTCTTAATGACAGATGTGCGGTACTCATACTCAAATTGGTCGTATGGTGACACATTGTCTTTGGTGTTTAGCCTATTGAACTTTAGGCCTTTCTTCATTTGGTCAAAATTTTGCTGCATATATGGTCGTTTGTTGTGTGATTTTTGCTGTTAAACTAAAATGACTTCAGTGCATTTTTTGCAAAGAAGTCCTTCAAAACTAACTCTATCATATGCACATAATAAAAAGTACTTTTCCACAGAAATCGTCAAACCCTTACAGCGCTTAATTGTAGCAATGTTGAAAACAAAAAAGGACCAATATTTACTTGACTTTTTAAAAAATTACTTTACCTTTACCCTCGTAAATAAATACATCTTCGTTTGGTTCATGTCTAATTTCTTATCTAATCTATATCAACTTAAAAATGATGGAAAAAAAGCTCTCGCAGTACTGATTGACCCAGATCAATCAGAAGAAAGTGTACTAAATATTGCACACCACTGCCAGGCAAATTCAGTTGACTTTGTTTTCGTTGGCGGAAGCCTTACTACTGCAGGGATTTTGTCTGAAGCAATAAAAAATATTAAGAAAAATTACTTTGGTAAAATTTACATTTTCCCTGGTAATGAATTCATGATAGATAACAATGCTGACGGGATTTTGTTTTTATCTCTTTTAAGTGGTAGAAATCCAGAGTATTTAATAGGCAAACAATTAGTTGCTGCTCCCCTTTTAGCTGCCTCAAATTTAGAAATCATTCCTACAGCTTACTTATTAATTGACGGGGGAAAAGAAACAAGTGTTTCATATATAAGCAATACCAAACCAATTCCTTCTGATAAATCCGACATCGCAATAGCAACCGCTTTGGCCGGCAAAATGCTCGGTATGCAATGTGTTTATATGGATGCAGGTAGTGGTGCTTTAAATCCTATTCCTGAGAAAATGATTTCTTCAGTAATGAAATCAGTGAATCTACCTTTAATTATTGGTGGCGGAATAAGGAATATTGATACAGCAACAAAAGCTTTTAGCTCAGGTGCCGATTTAATCGTTATTGGCAATGGTGCTGAAGACGATAGAAGTATTATTGAACAAATATCTGCAGTCAGAGATTCTTTTAGCGTTAAAATAGAATTTTAATTTTTTTGAAAAAATATTATGAATATATAGCCTTCATTATATTAGGCATAGTATTTATTTGTTTACCAAACCAAAATGCAAATATAGATTCTTGGTATTATGCGGCATGCGTAAAACATGGACTTAACTTAATCAATAGCCACCATTTGCTTTTCAATATTTGGGGTAGTGTATTTCATGAATTTCTCCATTTCTTTAATCCCGCAATTACAGCAATTCAATCGCTTAATCTTTTAAATGCCATTTCAGCCACCTTAAGTCTTTTGGTTCTAAATCAACTATTAAAGAGTTTGGGGCAAAATAAAGAAGGGGCTTTATTTCTTAGTTTGAGTGCTGGTGTATGTTTTGGCTTTATGAGGTTTGCTACCGATGCCGAAACCTACATGTTACCCATACTTTTTTCAATTCTTTCTACTTATTATTATTTTCAACCTAAACGGTATCTATTTATAGGATTGTCTGCTTTCTTTTCTGTAATGGCAGTATGTACCCATCAATTGCATATATGGTGGACACTAGCTATTTATATAGGTGTGCTATTGAATAAAGAATACACCAAAAACAATAAAATCTTTTATACCTCAATATTATTTACCGGCGTAATTTTATATTTCTTGGTATATTATTTTAGTTCGAACAACTACACTTTTCTGAATTTTATTCTAGGAGAATACCAGAAAGGTAATGCAGGTATAGACTTTAGTTTAAAAGCTTTAATTTTAACTTTTATAAATTCAATCCGAACAGTATTCCAAGTGCATGGATTAATCTATCATTTCACTTTCAAACATATCATAGTAACATTAATCGTTATCTTCTTAGAGATTTTTCTATTAGGCTTATTGTTTTTAAAAAGAAAACAATTGATTGAAACCAAAAATCTCAATAATAGCAGTTCTTCTAAAAATATTTTCCTAATTGCCATTGTATTGCATTTAGCTTTTGCTTTCATTTCAAGTGGGAATGCTGAATTTATGGCTATGTTACCTTTGCTACTTGTAGCATATATTGCGACTTCATATAAATTAAAAATTAAAAAGACAGCATTTTTAATTCCTCTGGTAATTTTCATATGGAATGTTTTTTTTGGTTTAATTCCTTTAAGATTTGAAAACACTAATCAAGTAAACGCGCAAACAAATTATACTCAAAAGCACCAAGAAGATTATTTCATCTGGTCTAATAAACCATTGGTTGAGAATATATTGAACTACCAAAACGGATTTTATAAAACATACCACTTTATCAAGACAGACTCTATTCCATCTTTATTGTCCAAGGGTAAAAAAGTATATACTGATTTAAAAAATGAACAAACCAATTATAGTAGAGAAGCTATACTAAATAATGATAAAAAAGCAATGAATCTTAATGACTTTGATCTGTATAAAGTTGATTCATTTATGAATTTATACGGGATAAATTACATTTATCAAATTAAAGCTAGAGAATAAACTGCTATTTTTGTGGCCGATTTAATATGTTACCCTCAAACAAAACCATAGGAATAATTGGCGGTGGTCAATTAGGCAAAATGTTAATTGAAGCTGGAAAGCCATGGAACATTAAGTATGCTATTTTAGAAACCGAGAATGCACCAGCCTCGTCCATTTCTGATATTCATATTCATGGAGAATTGAATGATGCTGCAAAAATATTTGAGTTAGCAAAGATATCAGATGTCTTAACCTACGAAATTGAGCACATCAATATTACAGCTTTGCATGAATTAGAGGCTGCTGGTAAAACCATTATTCCATCGCCTAAAATTCTTGAAATTATCCAAGATAAAGGTCTACAAAAATTATTTTTCAAACACCATAATATACCTACTACCGATTTTGAATTGGCAGAAAACCCTACTGAATGGGCTGAAAAACTACTCAAATTAAAGGGCAGTAAAATTGCAGCCAAATTAAGAAAAGGCGGTTATGATGGGAAGGGAGTTGAATTAATCACCAAGCAAACAGTTCTTGATGCCTATAATCAAATTCCATTTTCTGAACCTGTGGTATTAGAAGAATTTGTTGAAAATGCCGTTGAATTAGCTGTCATTGTAGCAAGAAATGAAAAAGGTGAAATTTGCACTTTCCCAACAGTTGAGATGGAATTTGACCCTAAAGCAAATCTTGTAGAATTTCTATTTTCTCCTGCTGAGATTGATTCACACACTGAAGAAAAAGCTAGACAAATAGCTATGGAGTGTATTTTTAAAATGCAAGGTATAGGGATATTTGCAGTAGAAATGTTCTTGGACAAAGAAGGAAATATTTATGTAAATGAGATTGCTCCTAGACCTCACAATAGTGGGCACCATACTATAGAAGCTTGTTATACTAGTCAGTACGAGCAACTAAACCGCATTCTATTGGGTATGCCACTTGGCAACACAGAACTCATAAAGCCATCTGCTATGATTAATTTATTGGGGTTTGAAGGAATTACAGGGGCTTATGAAATAACTGGACTTGATCAGATTTTAAACATTAAAGGGGTTTATATTCATCTTTATAACAAAGCCGAGACCAAGTTCAAAAGGAAAATGGGGCACATTACCATACTTGGCGAAAACATGGAAGAAATACGAAATAAAGTTACTGAAATAAGGAAGCATTTAGGAATGAAACAATTGTAACAGTACTTAATTGAACAAACTCAACTCTTAGATATATTGTATATTTGTAACTTATAATTTATTGTGAAATGAAAGATGTATTAATTATAATGGGCTCTGATAGTGATTTGCCAGTAATGAAGGAAGCAGCTATCGTTTTAGACGCTTTGGATGTTACTTATGATTTAACCATTGTTAGCGCGCATAGAACACCTAAAAGAATGTATGAATTTGCTGAAAAAGCAAGAGAAAATGGATATAAATGCATAATAGCAGGTGCAGGTGGAGCTGCACATTTACCTGGAATGACTGCTAGTATTACAGAATTACCTGTAATTGGTGTTCCAATAAAGACATCTACTTTATCAGGAGTTGACTCATTGCACAGCATTGTCCAAATGCCCCCAGGAATCCCAGTTGGCACTATGGCAATTGATGGAGCAAGAAATGCAGGAATTTATGCCGCAAAAATTATCGCTGTAGGCAAACCTGAATTATGGATTGAAATTAGAAAATTCATGAAATCTCTTGAAGAACAAGTTCTTTCAAAAGCACTTGATCTTGAAAATAAAGGTTATCAAAAATATTTGGATAAAAAATGATTATAGAAATCGGAGAAACTTTGGTTTCTGATGAAATTTTCACAAAAAAATTTATCTGTGATTTAAATAAATGCAAAGGCGCCTGTTGCATAGAAGGTGATAGAGGCGCACCAATTACATTGTCCGAAATTGAAATCATAAATTCAAATATTGAAAAAATTAAACCCTTTATGACAGAAAAGGGTCTTAAACTTTTAAAAGACGAAGGTTTTCATGAGGGCACCGAAATAGATGATCCGGCCACTACTTGCCTTGAAACTGGAGAATGCGTATTTGTATACAAAGAAAATAACATATTAGGATGTGCAATTGAAAAAGCACATTTATATGGCGAAATAGATTTTTACAAACCTATAAGTTGTCATTTATATCCTATTCGTTTAGGGAAAGTAGGCAGCAAGGAAACAATCAATTACCATGAATGGAGCATCTGTTCAGACGCATGTAAATTGGGTAAATCAATGAATATACCAATGTTTAAATTCTTGAAAACACCTTTAGTTAGAAACTATGGTGATGATTGGTACAAAGAACTAGAATTGGTATACGAAGAATATTCAAATCAATTTCCTGATAAAATTTAATTTTAATAATAGACTAATTTAACCATTGACTAGAGCTGAATTAGAAAATAAAATTAAAAAATTTGTTCCTGAAGGTACAGAGGCATACGTAGTTGATCTTTTGATAAAATACAAAGTACAACTTAAGCTTAATAAACCGAGGTCAAGTAAATACGGAGATTATCGCTCTCCTATGCGCAGCGATAATTATCATAGGATTACTGTAAATAAGGACTTAAATCCTTATGCATTTTTGACTACTTTCTTGCATGAAGTTGCACATCTTGTTGCTTTCGAAAAATTCAGGAATAATATTGATCCACACGGTAAAGAATGGAAGCAAGAATTTAAAGTATTGTTACATCCTATTGTAATGCATCATCAGTTACCAAGCGACATACAAGGTGCTCTAAAAAACTATATGCATGATCCATCTGCAAGCAGCTGCAGTGATAAAAATCTAATGAAAGTACTTGCTCTTTATGATAAAGATCAAAAGGTCTTCTTGGAGCAAATTAAAGAAGGGTCTTACTTTAAATTGGAAACTGGTAGAGTTTTTATTAAAGGTAAAAAACTTCGCAGTTGGTATCAATGTTTCGAACAACCCAACAATAAAGAATATAGAGTAAGTGGAATTAGTAAAGTTGAAGTAATAGAAAACTCTATTTAAAGATCCCAAACCGCCGTTCGCTTCTCTCTTACATAGTTTTTCATATTTATCCAAAAGGCCAAAATCATGTAAACTATGACTGGCGACCCCAAGGTTAAAAAACTTGCATAAATGAAAAACACTCTGATTCTGCGTGTGCTTAATCCAATTTTTTCACCAATTTTGGTGCAAACGCCATATGCAGTTTGTTCAATTAATGATTTAAAAATAAGCATAATTCAAAGATACTTAAAAAAAGGTTTATGTTTTTAATTTTTTCTTCTTAGCACTTGGAAACAGTATGTTGTTGAGAATCAATCTATAACCTGGGCTATTGGGAAAAAGTGCTAGGTTAGTAGGAGGCTCTTCGATTAAGTGCTGGTAGTCTTCAGGGTCATGACCGCTGTAAAAAGTCCAAGTACCTTTACCCATATTTCCATGTATATATCGGGCTTCATCAAGTGCCTTATTTTCCCCTAATATCAATACTTCACTTTTAATATATTGCTTCTTGAATGCGGTAGTTTGACCCATAAAACCCTTAATCGTTTGGGAATGATTTTGACACAACATAGAAGGAACTACATCCCATTTTGCACTGAAATCAAACAAACTAAACATATCATTATTTTCGGTAACAGACATATGGCTCAATGTATTATCAATACTTGCATGTTCGTAGGCTATTGGGTTCGTTTCAAGTAAGAAATCCTTGAATGCAAACGTATTGTTATAATTAATCTTTTCTTGAGCATTAGGATCCATTTCGTCACCATCAAACATCGTTTCACAAATATCGATTCCGTCAGATGCTAAAGCAATGTCATACGTATCCGTTGCGCTGCACATTGCAAATAAGAAACCCCCTCCAAGACAGAAATCTCTAATTTTTTTTGCAACAGCTAATTTTAGTTGAGACACTTTTGTAAAACCATGTCTTGCAGCACAAGCTTCATTGGCACTTACATCTTCTAGATACCATGGTGCATTCCTATGGCTGTACCAAAATTTACCATATTGACCAGTAAAATCTTCATGGTGTAAATGAAGCCAATCATAGGTTATTAATTTATCTTCTAATACTTCATCGTCAAATACCTTATCATAGGGAATTTCAGCATATTCCAAAACCATAGTTACTGCGTCGTCCCATGGTTGTTTGTTCTTAGGCGTATAAACGGCAATTTTAGGCGATTTCAATAGCTTGACGGTCTCCATATTCACCTCAGGATTTGAAATTTCCGCATGTATAGAATTTGCTTTGCTCTCTGTTATAACTTCATAGCTAACACCTCTTATTTTGCATTCATTTTCGTAGGTAACATCAAAATTAAAGAGAAAGCTACCACCTTCATAATTCAAAAGCCAATCAACCTCACCTCCTTTATTCAAAATCCAATAAGCAATTCCATAGGATTTTAAATGATCCTTCTGGGTAATATTCATTGGTATCAATATTTGAAGTCCCAATATCGTCTGTGACGAAAAGATAAAAATTAGGCAAAATATAAAATGTTTAACTCTCATTTTACTAAATAAAATCCAAGTCCACATAAGACCAAACCTAACAAATTACTAAGTCCTAAGTAAATAAATGCCATTACTATTTGATTATTTTTAATCAAGTTTATAAATTCTAAAGCAAATGATGAAAATGTTGTATAGCCACCCAACACTCCGGTTATACCAAATAAAACTATTTGTTCATTCCATTTATATTTAAGTGCCATTGAGGCTAATATTCCAATCATAAAACAACCTAATATATTGGTTGTAAATGTACTTATTGGAAACTCAGTCCCATTGTGTTTGCCAATAAAAAGTTGAAATAAATATCTAATTGTTGCGCCAATTCCACCACCTAAAAAGACATAGAATACGTTCATTTTTTAATTATTAGACAACTGTGATTTTAAAAGCGCCAAACCCTCTTCAAAACTATGTGGCTCATACCCTAATTCTTTTCGTGCTTTATCAATAATAAAACCAGTGATGGGCGGCCTTTTTGCTGCTTGATTTAGAACATCAGAACTTGTAGTTGCTACACAAGATTTATCATACCCAAAAAAATCAGCTACCCTGAAAACCAATTCATCAATAGCCATAAAATCCTTACCTGAAATATTAAATATTCCTTGAACAAATTTTGATTCAGAGAGAAAACAACCCATAGCTAAATCTTCTGCTAAAGTTGGAGTTCTGTACTGATCATTTACAACCTTCATTGGTTGCTGTTTTTCCAAAGCTCCTTTTGCCCATAAAACAATATTGCTTCTGCTCATATCTGAAACTACACCATACACCAAAACTGTTCTTAAAATCGTGTAGCAATTGCATTTATCTAAGACCTCTTGTTCGCCTTTGTATTTAGACCAACCATAATAACTCAAAGGTTTAGGCACTTCACTTTCAGTTAATGGTCCATGCGTGCCATCAAATATAAAATCTGTTGAAATATGAATTAAATGTGCATGAACTGAATTACATGCATTCACTAGATATCTAACGGCATCTACATTTAATTTATCGCATCCTTCATGATCAGTCTCACAAGCGTCAACATTGGTCATTGCAGCAGTGTTTATGACAGTATCAGGTTTAATTTCATTTATTTTAAAATTAACTTGTTCCTCATTTGCGATATCCAATTCTATATATTTAAAATTGTCTTTAAGTGGATGACGGCAAGGTCCTACCCCACTACCAATGACTATTTTATCACTTTTCGTTAAATACAGATCTATTAGTTTTTGCCCCAACAATCCATTTGCACCTGTTATTAGTATCGTCTTCTTCATTCGTCTGTATTATCTTTTCTTTTTCCTCTTCTTATGTTTCTTGGAAGAATCTTCCATTTGCTTCTTATAGTTTTCTAAGTCTTCTTGAAATGCCTTGTTAACAACCTTAACTTTAAACCTAGCATAACGCTCCGGTCCAGTATTTATTATTATTACTTCCTTAACTAAGGATTGTCCTCCAAATCCTTTACTATGAAAAACTACATGAATCTTACCCCTAGCACCTGGGGCTATCTTACCTTGAGTAAAAGTTGGATAAGTGCATCCACATGCTGGATACGCTTGATTTATTTTAGCAGAATCGCTTCCAACATTTGTAAACCAAAAGTCAAATATAACTGAGTCTCCTTCTGAAATCGTGCCGAAATCAGCAGTATCTATATCAAATTTAATATTAGGCCCTTGAGCATAAATGCAATTAGAACTCCAAATAAAAAATGACATTAAAATTAGAAAAACTAAACGTTTATCGAACATAAGAGACGAAATTAATAAAAAATTCTTATTCTTGCTACCATGATTAGATTAAACTTTCAAAATATTATGCTGTTTGCATCTACGGTTTTTGCAGCAGCTTGCTCTAATGCACCAAAAGCCGAAAAAAAAGCAGAAGTAGTAATGGAAAAAACTAAAATTCCTGGTTTTGACACCAGTTCACTTGACCGCAGATACCGAGCTCAAGATGATTTCGATAGTTTTGCAAATGGTGGATGGAAAAAACTAAATCCAATCCCATCAACCGAAGGGAATTGGGGCGCATTTGGAATAATTGATAAAGAAAATAGTGAAGTAAAATTAAAAGGTATTATTGAATCTACTATTAAGAGCAAGGAAAATAAAGCAGGAAGTGATGAACAAAAAATTGCTGATATGTACCGCTCTTTTATGGATACCGTTCAAATTGAAAAATTAGGCTTAAGCCCATTAAAACCATATATAAACCAAATTGAATCCATTAAATCTATTGAAGAATGGGTTGCAGTAAGTGGTGAATTACAAAAAATTGGCGTTGGAAGTGTTTTAGGTATTTATGTTGATGCCGATGACAGAAACAGCAAAATGAATGCAGTAAAATGGGGTCAAAGCGGATTAAGTTTAGGCGAAAAAAGCTACTACAGTGGAACAGATGAAAGAATGAAAATGATTCGCACTGAATTTGTTTCTCATATTGATAAAACAATGGCCTTTACAGGCAAAGAATTTAAAGGTAAGGCCGGCGAAACAATTTTAAAATTCGAAACTGCTTTAGCAGCTATTCAATTAAGCAATGTTGAATTAAGAGACCCAATTAAAACCTATAATAAAATTTCAAGTGCAGATCTAAAATCACTTTCAAAAAACATCGATTGGAATGTTTTTGCAGCTAAACAAGGTGTGGTTTCTGATACCATTATTGTTCAAAACAAAAAGTACTTCACAAGCTTAAATACTTTATTAAGCAAAACCGATGTAGAAGTCTTAAAATTATATACTTATTATAAATTAGTTGGTGCTTTTGCTACGTATTTACCTAAAAACATTAAAAATGAAAGATTCAATTTTTATGGTAAAATTAAAAGCGGAATTAACGAACAGAAAAAGAGAGAGATACAAGCTATTGATATAACTGAAAGTTTAGGAGAAGGAAACATTTTAGGAAGACTTTATACAAAACAGTATTTTCCTGAATCTTCTAAGAAAAAAGTAGCTGAAATGATTGACAACGTAAGAGCAGTTTACAGTGAAAGAGTTGATAAACTAACTTGGATGACTGAAGCTACCAAAACAATGGCGAAAAAGAAATTATCTACCTTTACTTATAAAATTGGATATCCTGACCAATGGGAAGATTATACCAATATTCAAGTTAACCCTAAAGAATTAATTGCCAACGTAATTAGCAATACACTTTGGAGTCACAATAAAATGTTGAATGATATTGGCAAACCAGTTGACAAAAAAAGATGGTTTATGTCTCCTCAAACTGTGAACGCATATTATAACCCATTAAACAATGAAATCGTTTTCCCTGCAGGTATCTTGCAAGCTCCTTTCTTTAATGCAGATGCCGATGATGCAATTAATTACGGCGGTATTATTGCTGTTATTGGTCACGAATTTACCCACGGTTTTGATGACCAAGGGGCACAATATGATGAAACTGGTAACCTAAGAAATTGGTGGTCTAAAGAAGATTTCAATAATTTTAATGCTTTAGGTAAAAGGTATATTTCATACTTCAGTGCATTCGAGCCTATGCCTGGTGTTAATATCAATGGTGAGCTTACAATAGGTGAAAACATTGCTGACTTGGGTGGTTTAACACTTGCTTATTATGCACTAAAACGTTCTTTTGAAGGTAAAGCTGAACCAGCTAAAATTGATGGATTTACTTGGCAACAACGTTTCTTCTTAAGTTGGGCACAAGTATGGCATAATAATATCAAAGACGAAGAATTGAGAAACAGACTACAAACTGACCCACATTCTCCGGCTAGATATAGAATCAATGGTCCACTTAAACATCTGAATGAATTCTATGAAGCATTCGGTGTGAAAGAAGGCGATAAAATGTGGATCCCACTTGATCAAAGGGTAATTATTTGGTAATCGTACTATATTTTAATATAAAAGACGCAACATAAAACGTTGCGTCTTTTTTTATTGGTATAAAATTTTAATACCATCAATTTCATAGATTTATGCACACTAGTGCTAAAATTTCATGATTAAAATGCACTTTTGTACGGGTAATATATGTCTAAAGCTGTTGTAAAATTCTTTTGTAAAAATTGTGGTCACGTAGCACCAAAATGGTTAGGTAAATGCCCCTCCTGCGAAGCATGGAACAGCTTTACAGAAGAGATTGTACAAAAATCTACAACATCAACAAAACAACTTTGGGGTAAATCAAATGGTCAAAAAAGTGAGGCCATTAAGATTCAAGAAATAGTTGAAGGCGAAGAACAAAGATTTATTCTTACCGATAACGAGTTAAACAGAGTCCTAGGAGGCGGTTTAGTTAGCGGATCTATAACTTTAATTGGCGGAGAGCCTGGAATTGGAAAATCTACTTTACTATTACAACTGGCCTTACAATTAAAACGCAAGGTCTTGTATGTAAGCGGTGAAGAAAGTGAAACTCAACTTAAAATGAGGGCAGAGAGGATAGGCATAAACAATGATGAATGTTATGTGATCTGTGAAACTTCTTTAGGCAATCTTTTAAGTTATTTAAAAAGTGACACCCCTGAAATTTTAATTATAGATTCCGTGCAAACTTTATCAAGTGATTTAATTGATTCACCTCCTGGCAGTATTAGTCAAATTAAAGAATGTACAGCTGAACTATTGAGATTTGCCAAAGAATCAAATGTGCCTGTTTTTCTTATTGGTCACATCAATAAAGATGGTAATATAGCTGGACCAAAAGTTTTGGAACATATGGTTGACACTGTATTACAATTCGAAGGAGACAGACACTACAACTATAGAATTCTTAGAACTTTAAAAAACCGATTTGGATCTGCAAGTGAAATTGGCATATATGAAATGAAAGGCAATGGCTTGAGAGAAATTGAAAACCCTTCCGAAATTTTAATAAGTGAAAGAGAAGAATTATTAAGTGGAATAACGATAAGTTGTGCGGTTGAAGGAATTAGGCCCATATTGTTAGAAACACAAGCTTTAGTTAGTTCTGCAGTATACGGAACACCTCAAAGAACTAGCAATGGATTTGATTTGCGAAGATTAAGTATGCTGTTGGCCGTGCTCGAAAAAAGATGTGGATTTCAATTGGGCGTTAAAGATGTATTTATCAATATTGCAGGTGGCATGAAGCTGGAAGATCCAGGCTTGGATTTAGGCATTGTGGCATCCATATTATCTTCTTATCAAAATGTTGCAATAGACAGCAATATCGCCTTTTCCGGAGAAATCGGATTAAGTGGAGAAGTTAGAGCAGTTTCAAGAATAGAACAAAGGATTTCGGAAGCTGAAAAATTAGGTTTCAAAGAAATGATGATTTCCAAATACAACAAAGGCATAGATTCACACAGAACAAACATTAAATTGATTCAAATTGGAAAAATTGAAGAGGCATTTGAATATCTTTTTGGTTAAAATATAAGAATGAAAAATAAATTAACATATTGGATTTTAGGCGGATTAATTCTTGGTATTATCGTTGGTACTATAGTAAATAAAGTATTTATTAACGACCGCGAAGGAATTGAGCTTTTTATGAAATATACTTCATTAGGAAGTTACATATTTCTAAAATTGATTAAATTAATCATTGGACCATTGGTGCTAAGTACCTTGGTAGTTGGAGTTGCCAATATTGGTGATGCTAAAACAGTTGGCCGCATGGGTGTTAAGACTATTGGATGGTTTATTTTTGCAAGTTTGACTTCTTTAACTTTAGGTCTTATTCTTGTAAACTTCCTTCGCCCAGGAGATTCTTTTATCAACCAAGTTCAAGGACTACCGGCTAGCGGTTTAAAAATAGAAGAATTTACTTTAATCCATTTCATAGATCAACTATTCCCTGAGAATATAATTGTTTCCTTGTCTAGTCATAAAACTGTATTGCAAATAGTTGTATTTTCTATCTTTTTCGGCTTGGCTTTATCTGCAATTAAAGAGAAAGGTGAACCTTTGGTAAAATTAATGGATTCGCTTGCCCACGCTATGCTGAAGTTAACGAATATGATCATGTGGTTAGCACCACTAGCAGTATTTTCTTCTATTTCAGTGGTAATCGCAGACAAAGGAATTGGAATATTAAAAAATTACAGCAAACTAATCGCTATGTTTTATGGGGGCTTAGGTCTTCTTTGGATTATTTTGATTGGTCTATGCTATTTAATGATTAGAAAGAAAACTTGGTCTTTATTAAGTCACATAAAAGAACCATTAATGTTAGCTTTCGCAACAGCTAGCAGTGAGTCAGCCTACCCAAAATTACTAAATCAGCTTGACCGATTTGGGATTAAAGAAAAAATAAGCAGTTTTGTTCTGCCGCTAGGATATTCATTTAATCTAGATGGTAGCATGATGTATATGACCTTTGGATCATTACTCATTGCTCAGGCATACGGAATTGATCTGAGTTTAGGTCAACAAATTACAATGCTGCTGATTTTAATGATTACTAGCAAAGGGATTGCTGGCGTTCCAAGGGCATCTTTAGTGGTAATTGCTGCTACTGTTGCTGGTTTTGGTATTCCAGAAGCTGGTTTGGCGCTACTCTTACCTATAGATCAATTTTTAGATATGGGGAGAACAGCTACAAATGTAGTTGGGAATGCTGTTGCAACAGTTGCAGTAAGCAAAATGGAAGGTGAAGAAATTTCACATTAATTGATTAAAATAAAATTAAAATTTACTCCTTTGCAAACAAAGAATTAATCGCTTACTTTTGCAAGAATTTTAAAATATATGCCTTATTTATTTACCTCAGAATCTGTATCAGAAGGCCATCCTGACAAAGTTGCCGATCAAATCAGTGACGCTTTAATAGACAACTTCTTAGCTTTTGATCCTCAAAGTAAAGTTGCTTGTGAAACACTTGTTACAACAGGTCAAGTTATACTTGCTGGTGAAGTTAAATCATCTGCTTATTTAGATGTGCAAACAATAGCAAGAGATGTAATCAAGAAAATTGGTTACACAAAAAGCGAATACATGTTTGAGGCTAACTCTTGTGGTGTATTATCTGCTATCCATGAACAGAGTGCTGATATAAATCAAGGCGTTGACAAAAAGAAAAAAGAAGAACAAGGTGCTGGTGACCAAGGTATGATGTTTGGTTATGCTACTGTGGAAACAGAAAACTATATGCCTTTAGCGCTTGACTTGTCTCATAAAATCTTAATCGAACTTGCTGCTTTAAGAAGAGAAAATAAAGCAATCAAATACTTAAGACCTGATGCTAAGAGTCAAGTTACCTTAGAATACAATGATAAGAACGAACCAGTTCGTATTGATGCTATTGTAATTTCTACCCAACACGATGATTTTGATACTGAAGCAAAGATGTTGGCCAAAATCAAAAAAGACATGGTTGACATTTTGATCCCAAGAGTAAAGGCAAAATATCCAAAATACAAAAAACTATTCAACGATAAAATTACTTACCATATCAACCCAACTGGTAAATTTGTTATTGGTGGTCCTCATGGAGATACTGGATTAACAGGAAGAAAAATCATTGTTGATACTTATGGCGGTAAAGGTGCACACGGTGGTGGAGCTTTCAGTGGTAAAGATCCAAGTAAAGTTGATAGAAGTGCTGCTTATGCGACACGTCACATTGCTAAAAATTTAGTTGCAGCTGGTTTGTGTAAAGAAGTATTGGTTCAAGTTAGTTATGCAATTGGTGTTGCTAAACCAACCAGTATCAACGTAAATACATATGGTACAGCTAAAGTTAAAATGAGTGATGGTGAAATTGGTAAAATTGTAGCTGAAGTATTTGATATGCGTCCATATTTCATTGAGCAAAGATTAAAATTAAGAAATCCAATTTACAGTGAAACTGCTGCCTATGGTCATATGGGAAGAGAAAATGAAGTTGTTAGCAAAACATTTAAAACACCAGAAGGTAAATCTAAGACAGTTAAAGTTGAGCTTTTCACTTGGGAAAAACTTGATTATGTAGATAAAGTCAAAAAAGCATTTAAAATCAAATAATCAAAAGGGGCTTTTAGCCCCTTTTTTGTAGGCAACAATATGGAAAAAATACAAGAAATACTTGGGAAGTCTAAAAACATTTGGTTACTCTTTATTGCTTGGGTTTTATTTGCTTCTAATCTATGGCTTCCAAGAAATTGGGGATTCTATGGCACTGCTGATTGGGATTTAACATATTCTACTTTTGAGGTAGCTAGAATTAACATTATTGAATATCAAGAATGGCCTTCCTATCAAGAATTTTTAGCGTTTGGTAGTGATTTGGATGCAAATCCTCAAGCAGTTAGTGGCTCCATATTTTTGATTCCTGTTTTAATATTTGGAACATTTTATGGATATAAATTAAGTATCTTATTGGCAATGTTGATTGGCCTTTGGGGCTCATACAAGTTGTTTCGTTTATTCTGTTTCGATAATTTAATTTCCTTTTCAATGTCAACGATTTTCGTTGGTGCACCGTATTTTAGTCGACATATCTTTGAAGCTGGGCATAGTAATTTTTTGTTTTTCTATTTTATTCCTTGGATATTTTATCACTTAGAAAACTATAAAAACTCAGGAAAACATAAATATCTCATATACCTTACTCTTTTACTAGCAATGCCAATATCTGGTGGAGCTCCATTAACTACAATTATAGCATCAACAGGCATATTTTTAGTTGGATTAGGCTATTACTTAATCGATAAGAAAGGAATTTGGTTTATGAGTGGTTTAATTGCCACAATCTTCTTTTCATTAATATTAAATGCATGGAAAATCCTGCCAGCAATAGATCTTTGGGAACAAAGTCCACGATTAACAAAAGACGAAAGTGGAATCAATATCTTAGTTTATTTACAAACTATTTGCGATTTTCAAAATGACACCAAAACACCACATCAATGGCATGAATTTGCTATTGGGTTCCCTTTGGTACTGTTAGTATTTTCATTTTATAAACTCTTTAAGATACAAAATATAAAGTACTGGTTACTTCTTTGCATACCTTTATTCTGGATTAGTCTAGGAAATAGCCCGAGCTACTTTAATCCGTGGTATCTCCTCAATCATTATGTTCCAATTTTTAGTAGTCTTAGAGCACCCTATCGAATTGGCGTATTAAGTCTCTTACTTTTTAGCATATTTTTCTTAAAAACATATAAATATTATAATTATAAAGAATTCATTTATTTGATTTTAATATCATCTATGTTAACTCAAACTTTAAGTTTTAATTCCATTTCAAATAAAATGATTTTTACAAAAAGAATTGACGATATTCCTGTAGTAAATGGATTAAAAAAACTGGATATAGTAAGATTAAAAAAACATGAGATTGAGAATCAATTTTATTTTATTCAAAAGCAATGTATAGTTCAAAATGCCTATGAACCATTAAATCTTCTAAAAGTAAATGATAGTTTAAATGGATTTATTGAAGGGGGAGATTTATTGAATTTTAAACCTAATCATATTAAACTCAATTCTAAAGATTCTATTATCAAGACATCTATTCGTTTTAATAAAAACTGGAATCTAAAAGGCAAAGGAAGGATTATAAATCAAGAAGGTTTACTTTGTGTTAAAGAGCCTAAAGGAAAAATTGAGCTTATTTACAAAAACAGACAAACATGGATAGGTTTTGTAATCTCTTTAACTTCCTTGTTATTAATGTTAGTTTTTCTAAGATTTACCAGCGTTTTTAAATTTAAAAACCTATAGCAAACATGCAAGGTATCTTGCTAAGTTCTATTGGATTTTCACGCCACCACTTAACTGATTTACATAAGATAAATTCACTTTCACCGCAAATATCTGAAGCTATTAATAATTTAGTTTCAGGATTTAAGGTTTTTATTAAATCAGCCAGCATTGCATGGTTTCGATATGGTGCTTCAATAAATAATTGGGTTGTATCCTTGCATATTTTTTCTAAAGAACCAATAGCTTTCTTCCTTTCTTCTGGTTTACTTGGCAAATATCCATGAAATTTAAAACTTTGTCCATTTAAGCCACTCGCAATTAAAGCCAAAATAATCGAAGATGGTCCAATCAAAGGTTTTACTTGAATTCCATTATCATGTGCTATTCTAACTACATGATTTCCTGGATCAGCAATACAAGGTAAACCAGCATCAGACATTAAACCTACAACATGGTGTTGTTGCATTAATTTTAAAATATCTCCGTTTTGACTTTGTATTTGGTGCTTATCCATTTCAAAAATCAAAATATCGTCCCAAATTATCTTTGGATTAACTTGTTTTAAAAAATGTCTTGAAACTTTAGCATTCTCTACTATAAAACATTGTATTTTAGATATTTGATTTATAACATTTAAAGGAATGCTCCAGTTTAGTTCAATTTCTGATATTGGCATAGGTATTAGAAACAGTACATCTTTGCTTGTGTTATTCATAAAAATTATTGGAAAACTTGTGCAATATTCAGTATTTTTGTAGATACACACACTAATTCATGAAAAAATCGCTAATTTGTTTTTTTCTTTTTACTTTATCTTTCCAATTGTTTTCTCAGCCTTATGGCAATGAGTGGATTAAAAGCAATCAAAAGTATTTTAAAATTCCCATTGGAAAACCAGGCCTCTACAGACTTGACTACACTTCATTAATTCCGGCTGCTACGGATATGAAGTTAGACCTTTCAACAGTTAAGCCTAAAAAATGGCAAATGTTCTATAAAGGAAAAGAGATTCCAATCTATGTATCCGGTGAAGGAGACAATATTTTCAATAATTATGATTTTATTGAATTCTATGCAACTCTAAACGATGGTTCGTTAGATAAGGAACTTTATGCCGACACAAGTTTCATTGCTAATGATAGAATAAGCATGATAACCGATAGTTCATTCTACTATCTTACATTCTTGCCTGCCTCTAGCACGCAAAATGGTTGGCATATGCAAAACTATAAAAACACAGCTTTTTCTAGTTATCCTGCTGAATCTTACTTCATGCACGAGTCATTGGTCAATTTTCTAAATGAATATAACCGAGGAAGAAAATTCTCTGTAGGTACATCTGAAGCTGAAAATCCAGAATACACTAAAACTGAAGGATATTGCAGTACTTTTTTTGGAAGTGGAACAAACTATAACAGCCAAACTGCAATTCTTGAAACAAGATTTATGAATAGCAGCGGTCCTTTGCCAAGTTTTTCATTCGCTTCTGTAGGTGCAAACGACAACAAAAATGTTAACTTAGACCATCGTTTCAAATTAGGTATTAGCACAGATAATTTTACATTTAACAATATTCTAGATACTTCATTTGATGGTTTTGAAATAATCCGCAATACTAGAAACTTAAATTATTCTAGCATTGGAAACAATAGTACATTCTTAAAATTTGATGTACAATTTATACCAGGCGTTAGTTATCAGGCTCACGGTATCAATTTTGTGAGCATAAAATATCCGCGATATTTTGATTTAGATGGAAAATCTAGTTTTAAATTTAAATTAAACTCAAGTACCAACCCTAGACATATTGAATGGAGTAATTACGCTGCAACAAGGGTTTACCCAATAATGTATGATTTAAGCAATGGTTACAGAATTCGTGCTGAAAAATTTAACACCACTTATAGCCGTTGTATAGTTCCAGCTTCAAGTAAAAATGAAACTGAATATTTCATTTGTGATAGTTCAGAAATAACATTTTTGTTGGCCAACGATGTTCTTCCAGCTTTAAGCTACGAAGCGGCTTTCAACCCATTAATAACATACGATCCCACAAAGACTATAAATTCAAATAGATTAATTCTTATTACCCATCCGAAACTTATAGGCGACGGATTAAGTAAATATCTAACATTTAAAAGTTCTTCAACATATGCAAGTCCCTGCGATGTAGTCGGAATACAACAATTGTATGATCATTTCTCTTATGGTATTCCACATCCAATAGCGATAAGCCATTACCTTCGATACCTCAAAGAAAATGGAGATACTACTTTGAAGTTTTTATTTCTAGTAGGCAGAGGATATCAAACCAATATGATTAGAGGAGGTGGCTACAATAAAAATGTAATTCCTTCTATTGGTGTACCGGCGTCTGACAATCTTTTTGCAACAGAAATGTTAGATTCCAACTTAGTACCTCAAGTAGCTATAGGAAGATTAACAGTTGATAGAGAAAATGATTTCGCAGCTTATGTAAATAAGTTAATGGAATACGATGCCACTTCAAATGAATTTTGGAAAAAGAGTGTATTACACTTGGCGGGTGGAGACAATGGAAATCAAGCTAGCTATATCAAAAGTAGATTAGACAATGCTGCTGGAGTTGTAGAGTCGCCGCCATTTGGTGGAAAGGCTGTTACATATACAAAATCTTCAGTGGGCATTTCTGAGCCATATTTAAAACAAAAAGCCATTGATAATGTAAATGATGGAATGCAACTCTTAACCTTTTTAGGACATGGAAGTGCAGCTGTAACTGACATTGATATTGGAGACACATTAGAATACCATAATTACTTAAAATACCCAGTCTTTTATTTCAATGGTTGCAGTATTGGAAACCCTTGTTTAGGCCCTCCTGATAAGAACATTAAATTATCTGGTGAAAACTTCATAAAAGCACGCGGAAAAGGTGCTATTGCATTCCTAGCTCAATCAGGTTTATCTGAATTGGGTCAAGTGGATGATCAAATTCAAAGTTTCTACTCATTTGTATTTAATAGAAAATACAATGGCAATTACACTGTTGGAGAAGCTGTCATTGATATGTTGCGTGCAACTGGTAATTATGATGATGAATTAAACAGAATACAATCTAGAGAATTAATACTGCAAGGTGACCCATCTATACAATGGTTCCAACCACAATTGCCAGATTATTCTATAGACGAAAAAACTATCTTCCTGTATCCTAACAATTTAACTGCAGTAAGCGACTCATTTGCTGTCGCTGTGCCGATAGAAAACAGAGGAAAGTTTAATGAAGATTCCATACATATAAAAATTGAACGCTTTTATCCAAATAACTTCCTAGTTACTCAACACTATTTCAAAGTAGGTCCGATTGGATATAAAGATACTGTTTATTTGTATATAAAATCAAAAGATGCAGCAGCAGCAGGTATTAACAAATTTATTGTTAACATCAACTATGAAAAGAAAATACTAGAAAACAACTATACGAATAACATAGCAATAAGAAGTGAATATATTCCAGGAAATGGAATTAATTTAGTTTCACCTAAGAGGTTTGACATTGTAAGCAATCTAAATAATGATACAGTTGAATTGGTTGCACAGGCTTTAAACCTTTTCGAAAAAAATTACCAATTTGTGTTTGAAATAGACACCAATTATTTATTTAATAGCCCTTGGAAAAAAGTAGAAAACTCAGGTACAATTGTAGGACAATTGAAGTCATGGAAAGTTAAATTATTAGGGCTAAAAGACAGCACGGTGTATTATTGGCGAGCCATGATTAAGACCGGAAGTATCCAAGGCGGATATTTCACCGAAAGAAGTTTTATTCATATTTTAAACCATTCGCCAGGTTGGTCACAATCAGACTTTCCTCAATTTTATCCTAGCAGCACACTTAAAAATGTCGTTTTGGATAAAAATTCAAAAAAGTTTACATTCTCAAATACTTCAGAAAAAATCTTTGTAAATTGTTATTTACCTAAGAAAGCAAACTTTGGAATCAAGAAAGGAGGCCACGGGGCTTTATCATTAAATCCCGGTGCTAGTGATGGAATTGTAGCTATATTATTTGATAAGAATAGTCTTGAACAGTTTAAACTCCCAGGTGTCTTCAATCCAAATAAATACTATGGAATTGGTCTTTATGAAGACAACTTAAAAGCATATAATTTTGGTATGGTACCAGCCCAAGAAAATCAATTTATAAGATGGGTTGATTCTATACCTGATAGTACCTACGTTGCGATATGCAATGTCGGAATTATGAGTCGAACAACATATTCACCGGCGATGTTAGCGGCATTTTCAAAATTAGGTGCACAGTTAATTAATTATACCAGCACCGATTTAACCTCTTATGCTATGATAGGTAAAAAGGGTGCAGCTCCTGGCTGGGCTGTTGAAGATTCCGGCCATATTAATGATGGCAAAGAAGGATATATTGAAATTGAAAAAGACTTAATTGGTAAAAGAGGCTCAGGTACGTTAAAGACAGAATTAATTGGACCTACCACACAATGGGGAAATTTATATTTCTACACCCGTTCGGAAGAAAATAATTCAGCTGATGAGTTCGCAATAAATGTACATGGGGTTTCAAATTCTGGTCAAGACACTATAATTTTCCCAAGTGTGCAAACCAATAATTTCGATTTATCTAGTATTGATTCAAAGAGATTCCCAAATATATATTTAGAGGGATTATTTGAAGACTTAAAAGAGTATACACCACCACAAATTAAGCATTGGAGGGTCGGTCTAACCCCAGTTCCAGAAGGTTCGCTAAATCCAAACCTTTCAAACAATATTTGGAGAGACACTTTGAAACAAGGAGAAGATTTTAATTTTGAAATCGGTTTCCAAAATATCTCTAATTTAAGCTTTGAAAAAAATCTAAAATACCAAGTTCTAATTTACAATGCTGATACCAAAGACACGGTATATAATTCTATCACCTACAAACCAGATAGTCTAAAACCGAATGCCTATTTTTTAATTAATACCATTAAAAACACCAAGTACATGCGTGGCCGTTATGTATTTGCAGTATTGGTAAACTATGACAATAACAACCGCTCAGTTCAAGCAGAAATGTCTCTTGTAAATAACTCTGCGTTGAGATATTTTTATGTTAAAGAAGATATAATAAATCCATTGTTAGATGTCACATTTGATGGTAAACACATTGCTAATGGAGAGATTGTTTCTGGAAGCCCATTAATTACTATCAGCAGTAAAGACGAGAACAAACTCAATTGGCAAACGGACACCAATGGAATACAAATTTGGTTAAAACGTCCAAATTCAGCAGTGTTTGAACCTATTAATTTTGACACTTTTGGCGTTAAATTTTACCCAGCTACCTCTGCTTATAATTTGGCCAAGGCTGAGTTTAACCCTAAAAACTTAAGCGATGGTATTTATACTTTAAAGGTACAATCTAATGATGCTAATGGCACAAAAGCAGGAAGCACAGAATATTTAATCAACTTTACCGTTATCAATAAAGCATCTGCAACAAACTTTTATCCATATCCTAATCCATTTACAACTTCAATGCGATTTGTTTATACGCTAACCGGTAATCAGGTTCCTGATTACATTAACGTAAAAATAATGACCATTCAAGGCAAGGTTGTTAAAGAACTTAATAAAGATGACCTAGGAGATGTTCACATTGGTAACAATATAAGTGAAGTTGTTTGGGATGGCACAGATGAGTATGGAGATAGGCTTTCAAACGGAGTTTATTTATATGTTGTAACTATTAAGTTAAATGGTGAGGAAGTTACCCAATTAGAAAATGACAATGTAAGCAATGATTTGAATGCAGATAAGGCAAATAATAATCTATTTAAACATTCAACTGGTAAAATAGTCCTACTAAGATAAATTGAAATACCTTAAAAACATATCCTATTTACTTACACTTAGCCTAAGTATAAGTGCATTTAATTTTGCAGAACCAGAATTAGCTACAACTAATTCAGCCTCTGCCAATGAAATCCATGCATTAGAATTGGACAAGTTGCCAAATGTAATATTCTGGAGAAGAATAATGAATTTGCATAAGGATAGTTGTCTTTTGAATGTCCACTGCGATAGAACCATTATTGCTACAATGCATGCATCTTCTTGGTATGGAATAAATGAACAAGTTAAACAATCGATTTTAGATAGTTTAAAACGAATAAATGGAATAATAGATAGTCCAAGAATTGTTGGTACTATGGGAAAAAGCTTCTTTTATTCTTTTGAAAAAATATCTGATAAGGTACCTCAAGGTATAGCTGCATTTGAAAACAACGGGGTTGATGGTTGGTATGCTAAAGCTATATTACTCATTGAAAGTCCAAATCAATTGCAAAAATCTAATGCAGGAGCATATGGCCCTTTTCAATTAATGCCAGGTGTTGCAAGAAATTATGGGTTAAAAGTCAATAAATATATTGATGAAAGAGCCGATTTTGATCGTTCAGCATATGCAGCGAGTGAGTTGATAAAAACCATTTGTATACCGTATGCTCGCCAAATGTTAGCAGCAAAATCGATAAGCTTCAATGAAAATGAACTTTGGTTCAAACTTTTTGCAATGCACATATACAATGCTGGAGCTGGCAATGTTCAAATGGCTTTAGATGCTATTCCTCAACCTGGTGTAGGTATAGAATTGATTAAGCAACTCTGGAATACTTCTGCAGGAAGATTTAAAAGTGCCTCACAAAATTATTCTCAACTAATTTTAGCTGCCTTTCTTGAATACGAAGAACGCGTTGACAAACGTCAATAGTTATTTGTATCTATATTTCATGTAAAAATACATCGGCAAGCCAAGGCTGAGTAATAACAAACCTACTATAGCATTTCCCGGCGATTCAATTATTGAGTAAGCAACTAAGAAGGCACTAAATAATGTGAAAAACAATGGTAAGATTGGATAAAATGGAACCTTAAAAGGTCTTTCTTCATTTGGCATTTTATAACGCAATACAATTACCCCAAATGCACCACAGCCATAGAAAATAAATGCTACAAACACTAGCATTTCTGTAAGCATATCAAAACTACCACTCATCACTAAAAGTATACACCAAAACATTTGGTATATAATCGATCTATGAGGAGTTAAATACTTTGGATGGGTCTTACCTGCACTTTTTAAAAATAAACCATCATTCGCCATAGCATAATATATTCTAGGGGAAGTCATTATACTATTATTGGTGCTGTTAAATGTACTAATTAAAATCAAAGTTGAAATTAAGACTCCTCCAGTAATCCAAATGGTGCTTATAGATTCTACTGCTGCTATCGCATTTTCTTTCTTTAAAATTCCCTCAAAAAATGTAATATCTGACATTTTAAAATAAGACATATTTACCAGGAAATACAAAGTCATAACAATCGTGGTTCCTACAAACAAAGCAATAGGAATATTTCTCTTGGGATTTTTTATTTCTCCGCCTAAAAAACCAACATTGTTCCACCCTTCAAATGCCCAAAATGCCGCCATCATAGCTGAGAAAAAAACGGATACTTTAACAGGTTGAAAATTAGAACTTTTCAAACTAAAAGGATTAGGGTTTACGCTATGGGTAAATGAAAAAACGATAATCATTAATAGACCAATAACTACTAAACCTCCTAGAATATTACCTATTCTCTCACCATAAGAAATACCTTTATAATTGATGATTGAAAGAAAAACGATAAGTGAACAAGCCATCATTTTTACACCAAAATTGTGAAAAGGTTGCAATTGAAAATCGGCTATTGAGATTAAAGTAAAATTTGACCAATATTCACCTAGCACTGGCAAAGGAAATAAACGGTTAAATGACTCTGCAAAAACGTATGCTACTGAAGCAGCCGTAGCGGTTTGGATAACTGAGAATGAAGACCATCCGTACAAAAAAGCAAATAACTTTCCATACATTTTTTGAAAATATACATATTGTCCTCCAGGTTTTGCAATCAATCCAGCTACTTCAGCATTGCTCAAAGATCCCATTAAAGTTATAAGTCCTGCACATAACCATGCACCCAAAACCCATGCGCTATGGTGCAACTCATTTGACATTAAACTAACTTTTTTAAAAACTCCACTTCCAATCATGGCACTGACAACAACCATAACAGCTGAAAAAAGACCCAATTTCTCCTTAAGTTGACTAGACATTATATAAAATTTGCATCGAACCTAAATAAAAAATACGAGAATGCAGTCATATTAATAAAAAACTTCATAGGTTTGCAATTAGAACGTGTATACTATATCTGAAATAGCTTCTGCAATAAATGCCCAACAAAATGGGGTTCAAGACAAAAGTGCTAATTTTCAACTATTAACTGATAGTAGAAACTTAACAAATGCGGATGAAAGCATTTTTATTGCTTTAAAAACCAAATACAATAATGGACACAGATTCATTCCAGAATTAATTGACAAAGGTGTTAACATTTTTATAGTAGATAAAGAATTCGATATCGAACCCTTCCATGAAATTTGTTTTTTAAAAGTTGAAAATACTTTACTTGCCCTTCAAAGAATAGCGACTTTCCATAGAAACCATTTTACAATTCCTGTTATAGGTATTACAGGAAGCAATGGAAAAACTATAGTAAAGGAATGGTTAGCTCAATTATTAAAAGATGATTTTAATATTTGTGCAAATCCAAAAAGTTACAACAGTCAAATTGGCGTTCCACTAAGCATTTGGCAGTTAAATAAAGACCATACATTAGGCATTTTCGAAGCAGGTATTTCTACTGTAGATGAAATGGAAAATTTGTCCAATATTATTCAAGCAAATATTGGCATATTAACCCACCTGGGAACAGCGCATAACGAAGGATTTGATTCCCCAGAACAAAAACTAATTGAGAAATTAAAGTTGTTTAATAATTGTGAGCGAGTATATACAGAATACAATACTTCTGTCGTCAGTTTATTGGATGAAAAGGCTTACACATTTGGTTATAACGAACCAAAAGCGAATTTAAATATCATCGAAAGAAAAGTTCGGCAGTCAATAACTGAAATCAAATGTATTTACAATGAGTCTACAATTAGTTTTTCTATCCCATTTTCTGATGAAGCATCAATAGAAAATGCCTGTCTTTGCTGCTTGGTTTGCCTTTCCTTAGGAAAATTCAAAGCCGAAAAGTTTTTTGGACTAAAAACCATCAGTATGCGCATGGAATTAAAAAAAGGTATTCATTCATGCATTTTAGTAAATGATAGTTATAGCAATGATATAAATGCATTAAGCAACGCTTTATCATTCTTAAAACAACAATCAATACACTCAAAAGCAACAGTTATACTGTCAGATATTGAAGGTAGTGGACTTCCATCCTTAATTTTATATAAGCAAGTAAAAAGTCTATTGCTTGATAAAAATGTTAAAAGGATAATTGGCATTGGACCAGAATACATGGCATCAAAAGAAATTTTTGAAGCAGATTTTGAAGCAGATTTTTACATAAATACCAAGGCCTTTCTTGACGATTTTTATACATTAAAATTCCACGAAGAGAATATTTTAATTAAAGGTGCTAGAAAATTTGAGTTCGAAAAAATTGTTAAAAAATTAGAGCAAGAAAATCATGGCACCGTCTTGGAAATTAATTTAAGCGCAGCATTGAAAAACCTTTATGCAATAAAAAATAAAATGCCTAAAGACATCAAAGTTATGGCTATGGTTAAAGCTTTTGCATATGGAAGTGGTTCATATGAAATTGCAAAACTATTGCAAAACAAAGTTGATTATTTAGCCGTTGCCTATATTGATGAAGGAATTGCATTAAGACAATCTGGTATTAATACTCCTATTATGGTAATGAATTCTGACATTGATTCAATTGAGCAATTGTTAGAATACAATTTAGAACCGGTAGTATTTAGTAATGATTTTTTAAATCAATTCTTATTTTTAGAAACTAAATCAATCCTAAAAATTCATATTGAAATTGATACGGGTATGCATCGATTGGGGTATTTAGAGAATGAAATAGATTCTTTAAATGAAATTATTTCGTCAAACAGAAATATAAAAATCGCCTCAATATTCTCGCACCTATCCGGCAGCGATGAAGCAAAATTTGATGAATTTACAAAATTACAAATAAGCTCTTTTAATAAAATTGCTAATAAAATTGAGAATTCGATTGGATATAGTACCACTAAACACATTAGCAATACGGCGGCGGCACTTAGATTTGAGCAAAATGACCTGGACATGGTGCGTTTAGGAATAGGATTATATGGAATTGACCCAAGTAAATTATTTGACAATTTATTAGAACCAGTATTTACCCTAAAAACCCATATTTCTCAAATTAAAATCATAAATGCCAATGAAAGCATTGGTTATTCAAGAAAATCAATTTCAACTACAGAAAGAAAAATAGCTGTATTGGCCTTGGGTTATGCTGATGGTTTAAATAGGGCTTTAAGTAATGGTACAGGTGGTTTCTATATCAACAATCAATTCGCTCCTATCGCTGGCAATATTTGTATGGATATGTGTATGGTTGATGTCAGCAATATTGAATGTAATACAGGAGATGAGGCAATACTCTTTGGCAAAGATTATCCAATTGACCGGGTAGCGGATCAATTAAATACCATTCCTTATGAAATACTAACTTCTATTTCTCAAAGAGTAAAAAGAATATATGTCAGTGAATAAAGACTTCATATTAAATTCAAAACCATATAAATATATTTGGATTTTTTTAATTGCTGTCTGTATTGCTGCGCCTATTTTCTTGCATCTCGATAGCAAACCTCTAAGAGAATGGGATGAAGCTCGAAATGCAATAAATGCATTCGAAATGTCTCAAACGGGAAACGTTTTAATTAAAACCTATAATTATCAAGCTGATTTATGGGAAACCAAACCTCCGCTATTGGTATGGTTTCAAGCAATCGGATTTAAATTATTTGGATATAATGAATTTGCAGTTAGACTTCCATCCGCACTTGCTGCCTTTGGAATGTGTTTGTTTTTAGTTTTTTGGTTTGGCAAATATTTCAAATTATCAATAATTGGCGTTCTATCAGCAATCATAATTATTACGAGTTGGGGGTACATGCACGAACATGCTGCAAGAACAGGGGATCATGATGCTTTACTTATCTGTTTCACTATTTTGTCTTTGTTTAATATTTTCCAATATTTTGAGACATCCAAAAATGAATTTCTGAATAGATTCTTTCTCTTCTTAACTCTTGCTGTATATACAAAGAGCATCGTTGTTTTACTTATTCTTCCTGGTCTTTTTATTTATTCAGTTTATAAAAAATTAACAATAAAAACAATAAAAAACCCTCGTTTTTGGTATGGGATGAGTATTGCTATTGTAGTAGTTTTTGGATTTTACATCAGCAGAGAAATAGCTGAACCAGGATATTTAAAAGCCGTTTGGCACAATGAGCTTTTTCCGAGATATTTAAATAAATCAGACCGTTATCAATATAATCAAACTGATTTTTGGTTTTATTATCAGGAACTAAAAAATTGGCAGTTTAAATACTGGTTTCCATTTATATTACCATCAGTAATCATAAGCATTTTCTGTTATCAAAATGCACTTAGAAACTTAGCGATTTTTATCTCCATTCAAATTTTGTTGTTTTATATTATTATTTCAAATGGAACTAGTAATGTATGGTATGACCTTCTAATAATTCCATTATGTGCAATCATTATTGGAATGGCCTTGTATAAACTATTTGAATTAATATATAGTTCAATAAATACCAGCAAATACAAAAGAGCATTAATCTTTATAATTTTATTTTCATTTCTCTTTTATGAACCCTATCAGGCTATAATCCAAAAAGCATTAAACAATGAAGAGACTTCATCCCAAGTTATGTATGGATATGCTTTAAAGAGAATTGAAAAAACAAAGCCTCAATTAAAAGATTTTAGGATTTATGAGCCATTAGGCTATAATTACCCTCTAGTATTTTATAAAAGTATTTATAACCAAACAAAGGGTTATAAGATTGAAAATATTAATGAAGCAGAATTGGTCAATTTTAAAGGATATTTACTAATTCTTAATGAGCAATTACCGGCATTTAATAAACATAACTTTCAATATAAAATTATGTTAAACGACCCTTTTTATTCTCTTATTGAACTCTAAATGAACCTAATAATTTTGAAGAAATTAATAAAAACCCCAAGTATAGCATTGGGTCTATTAATTTTTACATTTTGTATAATTGGGTCAATATATTTTTATAAAGAAAGGGTCATTTATATTGATTCTGCCTATTATGTTTTTAACATGATAAATAATGGTATACCAAATGCGGAACACAATAGATATGCCTTGTTTTTATACCAGCTTCTCCCTTGGGCTTTTTTGAAGTTAAATTTTTCAATCCCTTTAGTATTAAAAACCTTTTCATTTTCTCACATTTTAATTCATGCCTTAGCATTTTCAATTTTAGTTAAGATTAAGCAAAATAAGATAGCTCTTCTTATGGCATTAATGCAAATAATATGCTATCGCGAATGCTTTTATTTAAGTGTAAATGAAACATCATTGGCTATATCTTCAAGTCTTCTTTTAAGTGGACTTTTACGTTATACAAAAGAATCTAAAAATCAATTTATAATTGGACTCTTATCCTTTGTTTGCATTATTATAGCTATATTTAGTCACCCGATGGCTTCAATACTCATTCCTTTTATTTTAGCCTATTATGCCCTTTCAAATTCAATAATTAATAAGCCAATAATTGCTATTTGTTTTGGCAGTTTCATAGTAGTTTTATTAATTAAATTCTTGACAAGTAGCAGCAGTTCTTATGAAACAGATTTATACGAGCAGATTAAAAACAGTGCATCTATAATTTCAAATATAAAGGAAGTATACAGTTTTAAATATTTCGCTGGTGGATTTAACATCAAATCAAATTTTATACAATTGTATATTGTCCCTTTAATCGCTTTCGTTTTTGGATTAATTTATAATTTAAACAAAAAGAAATATCTGCTAACCACCTTTGTTTTATTAAGCAATATTGGGTTGTGGCTAATCACAATAATATTATTCAATCGAGGAGATGGGAATATGTTTATGGAGAAGAATTTTGCCCCTTGGATTCTTATAAGTATTTATCCATTAATTGATGTCAATCTTCAATTAAACAAGATTAAGGTGCTTTATTTTTTGATACTATCCTATTCTATAAATTCTTTGTATGGAATTTATGAAGCATCCAAACCTTATACTACAAGGTATAAAATAATTGAAAATATCTTAGTAAATGAATCTAAGCAAAACCAACACAAATTAATCATACAAGATAGCTTAGTAAATCATGATATTTGGCTTGGAACTTGGGCATTACCATACGAAACTCTTTTGATGAGTAAGGTGCTCAAAATCCCAAATTCAAGTATTAGAATTTATAAAAATGAAGAGCAGATTAATAAAGAACTTCAAAGAACTGATTTGTTTTTAGGTGCTGATTTCATACCACCTTTGCCAGCTACATATTTATTAAATCAAAAATATTTTAAGCTTTCAGAGGAAAAATACATAGTGATTAAACCCTAGGGATTGGGTAAAACTTATTATTTTGCATATTTGCGCTTCAATTGAAATTTAATGCCCAAGAAAATACTCTATTTTTAAAGCTATTAAACTTCAATTCCTACTCTATTGCACCAACTGTAATATTATTTAAAATGAAACTTATATTTTTTATTTCAATTATACTTTTTACATCTTGTTCTAATCCTTATGGAGAGAAAAGTTCTACATTAATTGACCTAACTTATACTTTAGATTCAAGTACTCTATTTTGGCCAAATAACACCTCTGGGTTTGAGCACATTCTTGACTTTAAAGGGAAAACTAAAAAGGGCTATTACTATTCTTCTTATAAAATTTGCACACCTGAACATGGAGGCACACATTTAGATGCTCCTATTCATTTTGCAGAAGGAAAACAAAGTGTTGAACAAATTCCTTTAAATAATCTTTGCGGAGAGGCAATTGTTATAGATATATCAGAAAGCGCTCTTGCCAATAGAGACTATCTTATCTCTATAAATGACATAACGAATTGGGAAAAAACTAATGGAGAGTTGCCTCAAAAAATTATAATTCTTTTCAGAACTGGTTATGGTAAGTTTTATCCTAATAGAAAAGAATATTTTGGCACAGAACTTAAGGGCGACACAGCAATACCTTTTTTACATTTTCCGGGAATTGACCCTAAAACAGCCCAGTGGTTGGTAGATAACAGAAGCGTAAAAGCCATAGGTATTGATGTTGCTAGTATTGATTACGGACAATCTACTGATTTTAAAACACATCAAATATTTCTTGGAAAGAATATTCCAGCATTTGAAAACTTGGCACAACTTGATAAACTTCCTTTTAAAGGAATTTATATTACTGCCTTGCCTATGAAAATTGGAGGAGGATCTGGAGCGCCATTGAGGATAATTGCTGAGATAGCTAAATAAACAATCTTTTGAACGTAAGAA
>JAOASJ010000100.1 GCA_030158725.1 Bacteroidia bacterium | reverse complement strand
CCCGCTGTTTTTTGCTCTTCGATTTTGCACCCTTTTTCCAAGGAAATGCATTGCCAAAAGCAATACCGGCAAACAAGTCGGCATCTCTTAAACCTTTGCTGTGTACAAACGATATTAAACTGTTGCTGCCTATGTAAAACGGACCGAAACGAATGGAGGCGCCCAACCTTAAGGAGCGGTAATCGTACTCCAAAAAGGTGGGCAGCGAAAACTCGAAATATCTGCTTTCATAACGTGGTGACAGCATCACAAAACTTTGATTATGGGCCGCAATAGAATTGCGTTTTCTTAAGCTTTGAGATACCATACCCGCTACATAAAATTTTTCTTTTACTTGAAAATCGGCACTTGCTACCATCCTAGTAGGCAAACCAACCCTTATGGTTTCATTGCTTTTTTGTACAGTGCCAAATTGGTTTAAAAACGAGTCAGCCATGGCTAGATAATCGCCACTCTGGCGCACACTGTTTCCAAAACTGCTGTTCAAATTTATTCCAATGGCTTGCGTCAATACCAAACTGGTGACCGCAACATCTTTGTATTGAACTGATCCAATGTCCATGATAGAAAATCCAAACTTAGCAAAATAATTGCTTTTGTTTTCTGCATAAACACCATTGCGGTGTATGTCTTTTTTGTGGTAAACATAAGTTACCCCAATATCAGTTCCCCAGCCACTTCCTCTTTGGTTGCTGTAATCGTATAATTTTATTTGGGTAGGCGAAAACAACACACTATCAGGTGTTACAGTTTGTGCTTGCATAGCAGCTGCTGAAAGGTAATAACCTGGCATGCCCCATACTTTTTTAATGTTAACGCCAAGCAACAACTGACGGTCGAAATCCAATTGTATACGTTTGGCCAAATTGAGGCCCAAATTAATTCGAGAATTGGCGGTGCTTGAAAAGGCATTAAACTTATTTAATCCTCCTTGCGCATAGCTGTTAAACAATGAATAAGCGCCTTTGCTTGAATCCAATTCATTGTATAAAGCATGGGCTAAATTTTCCGGCATATTCACCAACCTTAGACCAGCAGCTGCTTGGGTAAACAAACCAAAAGTCCATGTTTTATAGTTGGCTGAAAACGCAGGACCGTATACCTCAGAGGCTACAGACAATTGTTTTCTATTGCCATTAAGGTGCTCGTGTACCCAACTTTTATCAAAACGGGCATTGCCCGATTCAGTTTGGTATGCCAATGGAATACGGTTGGGTATGCGGTAAATAGAATACGGCAAATGCATGCTCAAATAATTGTTATTGGCATTGACCCAGAAACCAGCGACGTTTACTTGCCAACGCAATTTGCTGTAGGCGGTAAATGAAGGATTGATGTACAAGGAATGAACTTTCCCGTAATTGCTTAATCCAATTTGACTGATTTGCTGAGCTGATAGGTTACTGAGCAACAACAAACCAAAAATGCTGAACGGTATTTTTAATTTGTGATGACGCATACCTATTAAACTCCATTTTTATAAAAAAGTTGCCTGGGGTTTTCGAAAAAAAATTTAAATGCACGAAAAAAACAGAAACATGT
>JAOASJ010000099.1:8214-35905 GCA_030158725.1 Bacteroidia bacterium | reverse complement strand
TTTATTTAAAAAACCTTTACTCATTAAGTAAAGGTTTTTTTTATGCCCTAACGGGTTTTATTTTCTTAGTTTTAAATAATCTAAGATTCCATTCTGCTACTTACCTAAAATAGCTTTTAGCCATTGTCCCCAAACTTTTAAACTAAACTTATTCCCACACTTTTTTTTAATCAGTTTTTTATCTCATTTTTGTACCATGCATTTACCAATTTCTCAACTCATTCAAGCCAATAAAGACAGAAAATTCTTCTTTAACTTTAATGAAAATCCTAAAGCGTATTCAGAAGAGGAAGCCGCTAAAGGTTTATTAGATTTTCAAACCAGATTAAATACCAATTACGATCTTCCTGCAAACCAAAATCCTGCAGCAAGATGCGGTGAAGAGGTTTCACCATATTTACAAACAGGTTTAGGTATTCACTATCCTTTATTGGATGCAGATACTCTAGTAAACAATGGTCTACTTGCTTTCAAATCATGGAAAAATACCAGCTTAGATCAACGTTTCGAAATTCTTTATGCTTCACTAGAAAATGTAAGCAAACGCTTTTTTGAAATGGCCTACGCAACCATGCATACCACCGGTCAAAGTTTCTTAATGAGTTTCCAAGCTTCTGGTCCTCATGCCTGCGACCGCTCATTAGAAGTTATGGTAGCAGCTTACGAACAAATGAGCTACTACCCGCAACAAATTGATTGGGTTAAAAACATGGGCAAATTTGATTTGACTTTACATAAAACATATAAGCCTGTTTCTAAAGGATTAGGACTTATAATCGGTTGTTCTACTTTCCCAACATGGAATACTGTTCCAGGATTGTATGCTGACTTGATCACTGGAAATACTGCAATAGTAAAACCGCATCCAAAAGCGGTTTATCCAATTGCTATTTTTATTGAAGAGCTTCAAAAAGTACTTATAGAAAAAGGTTTAGATCCAAATACAGTTCAATTGGCTGCTGATGAAAGTGCTAATCCTGTGACTAAAAAGTTGGCTGAACATCCAAGTGTAACGCTGATAGATTATACTGGTGGTTCTGCTTTTGGTAATTATATTGAATCATTAGGTAAAACTTGTTTCACCGAAAAAGCGGGCATCAACTCTGTAATACTCGACTCTTGTAAAAACATTGATGCAGTTGCTCAAAACATTGCATTCTCTGTGTCTTTGTATTCAGGTCAAATGTGCACTGCACCACAAAATATTTACATTTCAAAATCAGGTGTTGAAACTCCAGATGGAATTGTTTCATTTGAAGATGTTAAAGCAAAAATCAGCAATGCCATTAAGTCCTTAATGGAAAATCCTAAAGCTGCAGCGCCAACTTTAGGTGCTATACAAAATGATTTTACCATTCGCAGAATTGAAGATAAAATAAGCCAACACCAAGCCCAAACAACCAGCATTAATGTTCAGGTAGAAAATGCAGAATTCTCTACTGCAAGAATGATGGTTCCAAGTATTATTAGCACAACAGCTGCTGATGAGAAAACGTATATGGAAGAGTGTTTTGGTCCTTTGATTTTCATTGTTGAAACCGAATCTTATAATCAATCATTGTCGTTAGTGAAAACCAGTGCTCAAAAACATGGTGCAATCACTTGTTTGGCATACACAATTTCAGATGACAAAATGAAAGAAATTGAAGAGGAAATGAACAGCGCATTTACACCAGTTTCATTTAATTTTACCGGAGCAGCTTTCGTTAATCAACATGCCGCTTTCAGTGACCTTCACGTAAGTGGTGGTAACCCTGCAGGCAACGCTACTTTTACCAATGCCGACTTTATAAACAAACGTTATATTTGGATAGGTAATAGATATATGTTGTAACGAGCATTGTATTGAAATCTTTATTAAATTTGTACCCATATATGAAAAAAATATTTTTAATGTTTTCTGTTGCAGCTCTTTTTGCAGCTTGCAGCAATTCAGCTAATCAAGCTACCGACGCCGCTACCGTAAGTGCAGATTCAACAGGTGTAAACTACATCGTTGATGCAACTGCTTCAACTATTAACTGGGAAGCCTTCAAAATTGTAGGTGGACACAATGGAACTATTGGTTTAACCGATGGTAACTTTAACATTAAAGACGGAAACATCCTTTCAGGTGGTTTTACCATCAATATGTCAACTATCGCAGACAGTGATATTCCTGTTGGTCCAGATAGCATGAACTTCAAATTGGTTGGTCACTTAATGTCACCTGACTTCTTTGATGTTGCTAAATACCCAACTGGTAAATTCGAAATCACTTCAGTAACTCCATTAACTGCTGATGCAGCTGGTAACACCCACACCATCAGTGGTAACCTTACCATCAAAGATTCTGTTAAAAACATCACTTTCCCAGCTAAAGTTACCGTTACAGGTGACGAAGTAACTGCAGAAGGTACTGCTACTGTTAACAGATTGCAATTTGGTATCGTTTATAACTCTGTTTCTGTTTCTCCAGCAGCTTTGTTGAAGAAATTAGGTGACAACGCAATCAAAGACGAATTGAGTATCAAAATCGCTTTGAAAGCTAAAAAAGGATAATTAATATTCATCATTTTAAAGTTTGTTTTTAAATTTGAAAAACCTCACCTTAATTGGTGGGGTTTTTTCTTGTTCAATGTTTTCAACCCTTTGCTAATCCTAATGCTTTTTTAACTTAATTTTAGTATCATTGCAATTGATTATTGGAAGTTAATTCTAGCGTTGATTCTTTGAATATTAATTCGTCGCTTGGATAGTGTTTTCAATAGTATAAAGACTTTAGGAGACTTTTATTCCTTATTAGATTGATGGAAACAAGTAGTAAAAAACACATATTAGCAGAGCGCTACCTTGAATCAGGTGTGGCAGAAAGTCTGTCTAATCTATTTGTTTGTAATTATCCAAAGTTTAAAGTCCTTTCTTTGTATTCTGATTTAAGTAAACGGTTGTTGGCTTATAAAATATTACATCAATCTGAAGAGCTTAATGATCCTTGGTTTGATACAGCATTTAAAGAAACGATTACTATTGATTTTAATCCGAATTTCAACTTAGTTCCTACTCAATTTTCTAATTCCTCTAATTCTCATACATCTGAATTTGGGTTTCAAATTGAAGGCAATCAAATTTCAAGTAATCATTTCCTAAACGGATTAGCAAAATACAATTCACTAAGAGCAGAAGCAGTTAAAGTTTATTTATTTAGGTCCAATGATATTTTAAATGTCTTAATTTTTAAAGACAAAACCTGTTTGTTCTCTAATTCTTTTTCTTGCCATAATGAAACAGAAATCTTGTACTTTGTACTAGCTTCGCTTGAGTCTTCAGAATGCAGCCAGGAGGAAACAAATGTGTTTTTAGATTATAATTTGGCAACGAATGAAGCCATAAGTAGTTTTTTACAGCCCTACTTTAAATCTGTTTCAGCTTTAAAGTACGAAAGCGATGCGTTGGATGAAGAAATTTTGAATTTGCCAGAATTACTATTCATCAACTACGCCATGTCATTATGCGTATAATTCACGGTAAGTATAAAGGATTCCAATTTCCAGCCTTTCATGGTGACAATACCAGGCCGACAAGCGATTTGGTTAAAGAAAGTCTTTTTAATATTCTCGAAGCCCAAATCGATTTAGAAGGCATTACAGTTATCGATTTATTTGCAGGAACAGGTAATATAGGTCTAGAATGTCTTTCTAGAGGCGCTCATCAACTTATTAGTGTTGACCATATCATTAAGAATGTCCGTTATATGGATGCGCTTAAAAAGAATTTAAATATCAGCGATTGGCAAATTCTTAAATTAGATGCACTTGATTTTGTTGCTAAAAATAAAACGAGTGCCCATTTGGTTTTTGCCGACCCTCCATACGATTATGCGCCTATTCATAATTTGGTGCAAGATGTATTGTCGGCAGACTGGTTTAAAAACAGCAATTCAATATTTGTGTTAGAGCATGTAGACCGCTTGGTATTTAAGCATAAAGATGTATTTTTGAAAAAGCAATACGGAAACACCGCATTCACTTGTTTTAATTCCGAAAAAAACACAATTTAAACGATGGAAAAAATAGCTTTGTTTCCCGGATCATTTGACCCTATTACCAATGGGCATGTTGATATAATTAAGAAATCTCTTTTAATGTTCGACCGTGTGGTTATTGGCATAGGAAGTAATTCTGCTAAAAAATCGCTGTTTACTATTGAACAACGCGTTGGATGGATAAGGGAAGCGTTTAAAGACGAAGCCAGATTGGACATCAAAATATATAATGGACTTACAGTATCTTTTTGCAAAGAAATAGGGGCTAGTTTTATTGTTAGAGGCTTGCGTTCAGGTTTGGATTTTGAATATGAACAAAGCATTGCTTTTGCCAACAAAGAAATGGAGCCTAGCATTGAAACCATTTTCTTATTGTCTAGTCCTTCAACCTCAAACATCAGCAGTACCATTGTGCGTGATATCATTATTAATGACGGGGATTATTCTAAATTTGTCCCTAAGGGTATTTTTTTCAATAAATAACTTGCTATTAATTAATAACTAGTTATCTTGCATTATAGAATTTTGCAAAATGGATTCAAAAACTTTAATTGATGCTCTTGGACTTGCCAAACACCCGGAAGGTGGATACTACAAAGAAACCTACAGAGCAGCCGACACTTTAAACAACCTTAATGGTGAGGCTAGAAATGTTAGCACAGCTATTTACTATTTATTAGAAGGGAATGACCGTTCCCATTTTCATAGAATTGCAAGCGATGAAATGTGGTTTTTTCATTCAGGAACAGCCCTAGATATTCATTGTATAGTTGACGGGCAACTTAAAACTATTCGCTTAGGTTCAGATGTGTCAAAAGGGGAAGTAATGCAAACCGTTATACCTGCATATACTTGGTTCGCTGCCCAAATAGTTGATCTTAGTTCGTATTCATTATTAAGCTGTGTGGTAGCACCAGGCTTTGATTTTAAAGATTTTGAATTGGCAAGCAGAAATCAGTTGGTTTCAGAATTTCCCAAGCTAAAATCAATTATTACGGATTTTACGAGAAACTAATCTCTGAATTTTTGTACCACACGGTCAATGAATTCAGCCTCAGGTTTTTTTGCAACACTATAGCTGTTGTATAAATTCATTAAGACTCTTAATACTATATCTGCATTGCTGCAAGGTTGCATGTATTCAGGCTTTTCTTCAAGCTCCATTTCTTTTAAAATGCCCAGAAGTTGCTCTTGGTTAAATACACCTCCGCCGTTATATGCGTTGATGTAAAACTTGATTTCACCTTGTGCTTCACTGCTTATAATTTGTTTGTCACTAAAGCCTTCTAGATTCTCTGTCTCTTCATCTTCCACATAGGCCATGATAAAATGTCTTGGTAGATTAATGCCATAAACTGGAATGTTTAGACGCTGTGCCACCAACATGTAAATTATAGACAATGAAATAGGGTTGCCTTTTTTGTTTTGAAGGACCTTATTGATAAAACTGTTGTCGTGGTGCAAGAAGTTCTCTTCATCGCCTCTAAATCCATGCAATTGAAACAATATGTAATTAAGAATCTTAACTTTTTCAAATGAGGTCAGGTCATAATGAAATTCCAACCAAGCATCCAATCTTAAAGTCTCCAACTGTTCGAGCATTTCCGCTTCGGTAACCTCTGGGTATCTAAATTGGCAGATATAAACCAAGGCCTCTAAGAGATTCTCTCCGCCATTGTTTTTCCATGCAATGATTTGTTCTCCGAAATGTTTAATGCGAATATCAACCAAACATTGTTCTAGCTTAGTTTGGGTTTCGGGAGAGTCAACAGACTCGTATAAATAATTTTGTAAGGTATCGATTTCTGAATAGGGTAGTGCGGCTAAGGCAGAGTAGGCTGCTTGCCAAACTTCTTTTTCAGAGTCGTCAAGTAATGATAATAATGCTTTTATTTTAGATGCTTCTAGCATGAATCAATCGTTCTTTTTTGTTTTTTTTTGCATACAAGACCTGTAAAACAGTATTGTTTCACTGGACATGTCGTTCAGGTAACTTATTTTTTAGATTTCGCCTTTGCTTTGGCTTTTGCCTTCGCTTTAGCTTTTGGTTTAACTTTGCTTTCAGCAGCGATTTTACTGCCTTTTTTGTCGCTCGGTTTGGCTTGACTGCTTACAATTTCCATAACTTGAGCATAGGTTAATGTGTCAACCGCTGCATCTTTAGGTAATTTGTAATTGTTCTTTTTATGGGCAATATATGGACCCCATCTGCCTTTTAAAATTTCTAAATTCTCATCTTCAGGGAAAGAGCGAATTAATTTTTCAGCTTCAGATTTGATCTTTGCTTCAATAATTTCAACCGCATCTTCCATGTTGATTTCGAAAATGTCTTTGTCTTTTGGAATTGAGGCAAACATGGTACCGTATTTAATGTATGGGCCGAATCGACCGATAGCTGCGGTAACTTTTAGATTTTGATATTCTCCAATAGTCCTTGGAAGTTTGAACAAATCTAGAGCTTGCTCAAGTGTTAACGTCTCTAAAGATTGACCTGCGCGAAGGCTAGCAAATTTCTTGTCTTCATCTTCAGAATCTCCAATTTGAACCAATGGTCCATATCGGCCAATTCTTCCGCTAATTTGTTTGCCTGATTCAGGGTCAATACCAATGATTCTCTCACCTTTTACTCTTTCGGCATTGGCTAAGGTTTTGTCAACATCTTTATGGAACGGTTTGTAGAAACCATCAATCATTTTGGTCCAACTGATCATGCCTTGTGCTATTTCGTCAAATTCTTTTTCAACGTTAGCTGTAAAGCTATAATCCATGATATCACCAAAGTGTTCATTCAAGAAATCGGTCACCAAAGTTCCAATATCGGTAGGGAATAGTTTGCTTTTTTCTACACCCGTATTTTCTGTTGCTGTCTTTACTTTGATTTCGCCGTTTTTCAATAAAGCGGTTTGGTAGTTTCTCGGAGTTCCTTCGCGGTTGTCTTTGATTACATAACCTCTTTTTTGTACGGTAGAGATGGTTGGTGCATAGGTAGATGGTCTACCAATACCCAATTCCTCTAGTTTTTTAACCAAACTAGCTTCTGTATATCTAGGTGCAGGACGGCTGAATTTTTGCTCAGAAACCATTTGGTTTAAGTTCAATTGCTCACCTTGTGACAATGGTGGTAATAAGCCAGCATCTTCGTCCTCATCCTCTTCGTCTTTACCTTCTAAGTATACTTTTAGAAAACCGTCAAATTTGATGATTTCACCTTCAGCACGCATCGTTTGATTGGCTTTGCTTACATTGATATCAACCACGGTTCTCTCCAATTCAGCATTGGCCATTTGGCTTGCAATAGAGCGTTTCCAAATTAATTCATACAAACGAACTTCTTGTGGTTCTGCACCAGCGGTGTGGTTTTCAAAGTAGGTTGGACGAATGGCTTCGTGCGCTTCTTGAGCACTTGCGTTTTTGGTGGTGTAATTTCTTGGTGCACTGTATTGAGATCCATATGCTCTGTTGATTTCTGCTGCAGCACCACTAATAGCGGTTTGCGACAAGTTAACAGAGTCAGTTCTCATATAGGTAATATGTCCAGCTTCGTAAAGCTTTTGTGCCAAGAGCATTGTTTTTGCAACAGGGTAACCAAGTTTTCTACTTGCTTCTTGTTGTAAAGTACTGGTTGTAAAAGGAGCAGCTGCTTTTCTTTGGGCTGGTTTTACTTCAATATTGCTAATGGTAAAATTACTTTCAGATGCGGCTTTTAAGAAGTTTAATGCTTCTTGTTCTGTTTTATAACGCTGAGGTAGCTCGGCTTTGATTGGTTTGTTGCTGCCAATTTTGGTAAATTCTGCGGTGATTCTATAATCACTAACAGAGTTAAATTGGTTAACCTCACGTTCGCGTTCTACGATTAATCTAACAGCAACAGATTGAACTCTGCCTGCAGATAAGGATGGTTTTACTTTTTTCCATAAAACAGGAGAAAGTTCAAAACCCACTAAGCGGTCGAGGATACGACGGGCTTGTTGAGCATCCACTAAAGCTTTGTCAATCTTACGCGGATTTTTAATCGCGTTTTCAATAGCTGGCTTAGTGATTTCATGAAAAACGATACGTTTGGTGTTTTCTTCTTTAAGACCAAGAACTTCAAATAGGTGCCAAGAAATGGCTTCCCCTTCGCGGTCCTCATCCGATGCCAACCAAACCATTTCACTTTCTTTAGCTAGTTTTTTAAGTTCAGCTACAACTTTTGTTTTATCAGGTGAAACAATGTAATTCGGTTTAAATCCATTTGCTATATCAATGGCGTTGTCGCCTTTGTCTAGATCGCGAATGTGGCCGAAGCTTGATCGCACTGTATAGTCTTTACCAAGAAATTTTTCTATGGTTTTGGCTTTAGCAGGCGACTCAACAATTACTAAGTTTTTTGTCATTATAGGTTTGGAATCAATTTGCAAATATTACCTTTTTATTGATAACTTGGTCATTCGATCTTATTTTTAAAATATAAATTCCATTACTTATCGATTGGTCTTTGGTGTAAGTCACTAATATATCGCCAGTTTCGTTACTGCTTTCCATAATGTTAGCTACTCTTTTTCCTTCAATGTTTTCTAACCAAACTTCAGTTTCTCCTTCTAGATTGGTATAAGCAACATTGATTTCGTTCTCGCTTGGGTTCGGATAAACATTTAAATTTTGAATGTTTTTAACCCCTTCAACAGCGGTATTGTACATGCCAATATTAATCTCATCAATGTAAACCGCATTTCCTTCGCCACTTACAACCTCAATCATAAATGAAATGTTGCTGTCGTTTTCATAGCTTGACAAACTAAAGGTTACTTGTTTCCAATGCAAAGAAGACGATGGTTTAAAGCTTGGTAAATATGTGGTTGCGTTGTATGCAATGAAACTTGCATTTCTGTATAAGAATTGATTCCAAGTATAATCACATCCTTTAGATTGGTATAATCTCAATTCTTCAGATGAGCTTGTGTTTTGTCTCAAGTATCCAACCATCATAGATATTTTTGGGTTCTTGCCAATTAAAGGTCTTAAGTCAACACCAGGAGATACCAATTGGAAACGCTGTCCTGCCGGTACAGAGCTGTTAATTGGCGCAACAATACAATTATTGCCTCTATAGCCTGTGGTGGTGTCGCGGGTGAATTTAACGGTACCTTGGTCTAGTATTTTCCATCCAGTTCCAACATTCCAAGTTGCTTTGCCAAAATCTTGAATCATACTTGGTTTGTCAACAGCTACTCTTGGTTTAACTTCAATATAATTGTCTATAGTTGTAGAATTGCTTCCAAACGAGTTTGTTACATTTAAAGTAACTTTATACATGCCTGGAGTTTTGTAAATAACAACCGGGGTGTCTTTGTTTGTACTGGTGATATTAGCACCTGTAAATGTCCATTGTTTGCTGGTGACTTGCGCTTTGCAAGAATTGTCGTAATAAAATACTGGATCGCCTGCACATACAACTCTTGAACTGCTAGAGAAGAATGCAACTGGAGCAACATTAGATTTATTAACTCCTGTAGCGATAAGGTTGGCTGTAGAAACTAAGTTAACTCTAAAACTATAATTGGTTAATACCGCATGCATTCTGCTTTTTTGATTTAAGCTAAACATACTTTGACAAGTTCCAGTAGAATAGTCCATATAGTTTTCCCATTGGTCGATTAAATCAGGAGCGTCCGTGTTACATGAATTTCCGTTTGTTGGACAACTTGCATTGGTAAATGTTCCAATTACTGGAGGGGTGTCTGCACAATAGTCACCTGCATTTGAACCAGTTCCAGCACATCCATCTTGAAAGGTGTGCAATAGGCCTAGATAGTGTCCGATCTCGTGGGTTAGAGTTCTTCCTGCTCCACTTACTGATCCTGTTCCAATAGTACCTACATAATCCGATCTAATTAAAATACCATCTTGTGCGCTTAAACCTTGAGCTACCGCACTTGGTAAGTAGGCATAACCTAAAGTTGTACCACCTGAACCACTGTTGTCTTGTATGGTACTAACCACCCAAATGTTTAAATATTTTTTATTGTCCCATCTTGCTCCTGGTATTGCTTTAACATTGTCTCTTGCATCAAAATGCAAAGGAGAGTATACGCGGTTGATACCGTCAGTGCAATTTCCATTAGGGTCTATTTGAGCCAATCTAAATTCAATTTGACAATCAGCTGTTACATTTTTGAAAGCGGTTCTGATTGCTGCTTTGTTAGAATTGTTAAAACTAAAATCCTCATTCAGAATTCTAATTTGATCTTCAATTTGTTTTTTAGAAATGTTTTCAGGACCATTGGTGTGAATTACATGGAAAACAACTGGTATAATATATTTGGTTGCGCGTTTGTTGTTGCCTACTTGAACAACACTTTCATTGAAAGCTTTTTCAGCAGCTTCTATGATTGGGTCTTTTGCTTTTGCAACTTTGTGGTAATGGTCGGTTAGACATTGGCTATAAACACTTAATGTACTTTGGATTAGAACAATTGCAAGGATTAATTTCTTCATTTTTCGATTATTCGGGGTGTAAATTTTATTCTTCTACTGTATTGGACTGAAAGTTAAGAAAAATTTCTGTCATCATTCAGTCATTTTTTGTATTTTAGATTTAATAATAAATGGTCGCATAGCACCAAAGCTGTCATTGCCTCAACAATTGGAACAGCGCGAGGTAATACGCAAGGGTCGTGGCGCCCCTTAATTTGTAATGGCACAATTTCTCCATTCTTGTTAATGGCCATCTGTTCTTTTGCAATGCTTGAAACAGGTTTAAAAGCGGTATTGAACAAAATGTCTTTGCCATTGCTTATACCAGCTGTAATGCCACCGTCATTGTTCATTGAACTATTTGGTGCATCATTGTTTTCACTGCCTTTGTGTTTGCTGCTTTCAAAGCCAGCGCCAAATTCAATGCCTTTAACTGCATTGATGCTAAATATTGCCTTCGCTATATCAGCGTTCAATTTATCGAATACAGGTTCTCCCAAACCACTAGGGCAATGGCTCACTCTACAACTGATAACACCACCTAGGCTATCGCCTTCGCTGGCTGTTTGTTTGATGAGTTCTTGTATTTGTTTGGCTGTATTTGGATCGGGGCAACGCACGGAATTCTCTTCTGCATATAACCAATCAATTTCAAATATGTTTTGAACAGAAATATCTGCAACCGATGAAACAACTGCTTGGACAGTAATTCCTGCATTGTGCAATAAATAAGTTTTAAATAGAGCACCTGCAGCTACCCAAGCTGCGGTAATTCTGGCACTGCTTCGTCCGCCACCTAGATAATCACGGTGTCCATATTTCTCATCGTACACTTGGTCGGCATGGCCTGGTCTATAAACATCCTTAAGATGTTCGTAGTCTTTTGAAATTTGAGATTCGTTGGGAATTTGAATACAGATAGGTGCGCCGGTACTTAGACCATTAAAAACGCCAGAAACGATGGTGAATTTATCTCCTTCATTTCTGGCGCTAGTAATATCGGATTGACCGGGTCTTCTTCTGTTAAGTTCTGATTGGATGTAGTCTAAGTCGATTGGGAAAGCTGCTGGAAAACCATCAATAACGACACCGACCATGTTGCCATGTGATTCGCCAAAAGAGGTAATGTTTAAGCTATGACCAATGCGGTTGGACATTTTAATCAGAAATCGAAGAACAAATTATTTAGCAAAGTTTACTGCTCTCTTTTCACGGATAACAGTAATTTTTATTTGACCTGGATAGATCATTTCTTTCATGATTTTTTGAGAAATCTCAAAGCTTAGGTTGTCTACTTCAAGGTCGGTAGCTCTTTCGCTATCTACCATTACACGAAGTTCTCTACCTGCTTGGATAGCGAAAGCTTTATCAACGCCTTTGAAACTCATAGCCAAAGCTTCTAAGTCTTTCAAACGTTTGATGTAGTTTTCAGTATCTTCTCTTCTTGCTCCTGGTCTTGAACCGCTTATAGCGTCACAAGCTTGAACAATTGGAGACAACATTGAAGTCATCTCAATCTCGTCGTGGTGGGCACCAATTGCGTTTACAACCTCAGGGTGTTCGCCGTATTTTTCAGCCCATTTCATACCCAACAATGCGTGTGGAGTTTCCGCATCATCCTCAGGTACTTTTCCAATATCGTGTAATAATCCAGCACGTTTTGCCAACTTAGCATTTAAGCCTAATTCAGTTGCCATAGTAGCACAAAGATTGGCTACCTCGCGGCTGTGCTTTAACAAGTTTTGTCCGTAAGATGAACGGTAACGCATTCTACCTACGATACGGATTAATTCAGGATGTAAACCAGTAATACCTAAATCAACAACTGTACGTTGTCCAATTTCGATAATTTCTTGTTCAATATCTTTTCTAGTCTTTTCAACTATTTCCTCAATACGGGCAGGGTGGATACGGCCATCAGCAACCAATTTGTGTAATGACAAACGGGCGATTTCTCTTCTTACTGGATCAAATCCAGAAAGTACGATTGCTTCAGGGGTGTCATCAACAATGATTTCAATTCCAGTAGCTGCTTCTAAAGCACGGATGTTACGGCCTTCACGACCAATGATACGTCCTTTGATGTCATCGTTTTCAAGGTTAAATACAGTTACTGTATTCTCGATGGCGGTTTCAGCAGCAGTTCTTTGAATGGTTTGAAGTACTATGCGTTTTGCTTCTTTGGTTGCATTTAATTTAGCTTCTTCAACAATGATTTTGCTTTGGGTGATTGCATCGGTGTGGGCGTCTGCTTTAACCGCTTCAATCATTTGTTCTTTAGCTTCATCAACCGTTAGGTTAGCCACTTTTTCCAACATTTTGATTTGTTGTTGACGGCTTTGCTCTACTTCGTTTTCTTTTCTAGCAAGCGCACTTTGTTGAGTCGCTATCTGACTTTTGAACTTTTCTAATTCATCTTCTTTAGACTTGTAGGTTTTGATTTTGTCGTCTAATGATTGTTCTTTTTGTTTGATTCTGTTTTCAGAAATTTGAATTTCAGAATTGCGTTTTTGAACTTCTTTCTCATGTTCAGTTTTTAATGATAGGAAGCGTTCTTTAGATTCAAGCATTTTGCTTTGTTTAACAGCTTCTGCTTTTGATTTGGCTTCTTCAAGATACAAGTTCGCTTGCGCTTGCAACTGTTTCTTGATAATTGGCATGCCGGCGAAATATCCAACGGCAAGTCCAAGTAGCCCAATGATGATGTACAATAATATGCTCATTTAATTTATAAAGGTTTAAATGAACAAGCTAGTGATAAATTAACTTTTCAACGCGAGGTTATGGTTTCAGAATATTCTCAATCTCTGCAATTTGACTTTCAATTGGCGAATAGTCAATGCTTTGTTCTTTGTATTGAGTGTTCTCGTTTGATTTGTTCAAGGCATCAACTGCAAACTCTAAGGCGGCCATTGCTAGACCGTCTATTTTGTCTTTTACAGAAAAATTACTATTGAAAAATCCCATCTTTTCGTTCAGAAGCTTTGCGGCTTTTCTGACATATTCTTCTTCCTTGGCTTGTATCTTCAAGGGGTATATCCTGTCACCTATATTGACCTTTATTGAGATATCTTGACTAGCCATTTGTTTTTCTTGCGTTTAAAGCGAATTCTTATTTTGCTTATTCAAATGCAATTTTAAGGAATTTTTTTCATATTAACACCATGCCCAATAAAAGAATACCTAGGGTTTTTGCTTAAGTAAAGCCACTTAAGCGTCTTGGTTTCAGATATAAAGCAATTACAAGATTGGGCTCGGTCCCTCACGCAAAATCTCAGGTTCTTCACCCGTGCAATCGATAATGGCAGATCCCATCAATCCGCCTTCTCCTGCATCTATGGTCCAGGCAACCTGATGTCCATATTGGTTTTCGATGTCTTCAATATGGTTTAAAATAATATCCGCAGAATCATGGTGGTGAACAGAGGCGGCAACCAAAGGTTCACCGCACAACTCAACCAATGACATGGCAATTTTAGAATTAGGCACACGGATACCCAATGATTTTCTGTTGCTCAAAAATAGTTTAGGCACCTTGTTGTTCGCCCTTAATATAAAAGTAAAGGGGCCTGGTAAATTTCTGTTCATCAGTTTGTACGTGCTCTTGCTAAATTGCAAGGTGTAGTCGCTGATGTGTTTTAAGTCGGAGCAAATAATTGAAAGGTTGGCTTTTTCAGGTTTTTTACCCACCAATTTACAAATCTTTTCTATGCCTGCTCTGTTGGATAGGGTGCAAACAAAGGCGTACAAAGTATCCGTCGGACAAATGGCGATGTCACCCGCTATTAAATCGTTTGCCACCAAACGCAATTTGCGGTCGTCGGGACTTTGTTCTCTAATTTCTAAGCTTGACATTGCAGATTAATTAAAGCCTTAATAGGGCTATAATTTATCTCCAAATTTAGCTGAAAAGCCGACACCAAAAAAGTTTTTTAATTGCCAATTTCTTTGAGTGCCTTCTAAACTGCTGTTGGTGTCTACATCATAGTCCCAAATTACTTGGTTGATGATAACCACAGAAATGTATTTGTTTACCTTCATGTTTAGAGTGTTTTGCCAGTTTAAGTCAATTTGCTCAAATGCATTGCCACTTGGAAGGCTTTTGTAGTTTTTAAACAATTCTAAACGCGATTGGTAATTGATGTTTTTAGCCACATCCTTGTTAAAGGTGATGTTGATATAAACGCCCAACTCTGTGCGCAATCTTTGACCATCAGTTAATTTTTTAGGGGCATTACCTAAATACGCACCAGTGGTATCATAAGTTGCGGCTTCAACACCATACAAACCTAAGTCAGCCAAACGTTGTTCTCTTACCAAGGTGTATTTAGCTGTAACAGGAGAGAGGTATATTGATAAATGCTTTTTTGGTTTGTAATCTATTCCTAATGAGAAATAGCCAAAACCTTGGGCAAGGAAATTTGACACATGGTTGTCGCGTCTCAAAATATCTGTTGCTGCCCAGCCTGGAAACATTTGGGTGTTCAAACTTAAAAGCACCGAGTAATTGGTTTTGTCGTTTATTTTTCTTCCGTATTTAGAAAGGAAAACCAATTTGTCTTCGTTTTTCACAAATGGGTTTTTAATGGTTTTATTCGGATCGCTTGGGTCGCTAATTTTACCTTCACCATTTCTAATCACACCATAAGCAAGGTCTAAATAGTTTTCCCAAATACCTTTTCCATTTCGGCTTCTATTGATAGCAAACAAACTGGAGTTGGCTATTATCGCCATGTTGTTGGTTCCGCCCTGCGACCAATTTGAGAATGTGGTGCTGGAAAGGTTGGTGCTAAAGAAGCCACCTTTTACCCAACCTGTATCTTTAATGTCTTTTATTACATTGCCTTCAGAGGCTTTTTTCTTTACTTCATCGTCTGCCGATTGGGCAAATGCGGGGATAGCGAATGCAGCTATGGCGCACAAAAGGAGTGTTTTTCTCATGTTGTTAAAAATTTTTAAATAAAAAAAAGTGCCAGGTGTAAATCCTGGCACTTAAATAAGGTAAGGTTTTTAGATCTTCTCTTTGGCTTTGTTCATTATTTTTACAATGCTGAACAATACCAAGGCAATCAACAAGAAGTTGATACTTGATGCAACCAATTTACCATAAGTAAATGGTCCTGCTTTTAGATCTTCGATTTTGTCAAACCCGCCAACTAAAGCAATAATTGGCATAATCATGTCGTTTACCAATGAATCGACGATTTTTTGGAAAGCACCACCTAAAATTACCGCAACGGCTAGGTCGATAACATTTCCTTTGTTAATAAATTCTTTAAATTCTGATATGAATCCCATAGTGAGGTTGTTAAAGTTTCGAAACTAGTTTAAAATTGATAATAATAAAATTTATTTCAAAGAATTAAATAATACAAAAGGGGGCTTTCGGCCCCCTTTCTAAATAACTATCAGTTAGTTGGTTATTATCTTAAAACCTCTTTTACAAGTTCTGCAGCTTCTTTTAATAAGATAGCAGATTTAACTTGAAGGCCACTTTCGTCGATTAATTTCTTTGCTTCAACAGCATTTGTTCCTTGTAAACGAACAATAATTGGCACGTGAATGTTGCCCATTTTGTTGTAAGCATCAACTACACCTTGAGCAACCCTGTCGCATCTTACGATACCACCGAAAATGTTAATCAAAATAGCTTTAACATTTGGATCACTTAAAATGATTTTGAAACCAGCTTCAACTGTTTCAGCGTTAGCAGTACCTCCAACGTCTAAGAAGTTAGCAGGTTCACCACCACTTAATTTGATGATGTCCATGGTAGCCATTGCTAAACCAGCGCCATTCACCATGCAACCAACGTTACCGTCAAGTTTAACATAGTTAAGGTTGAATTTTTTAGCTTCTACTTCAGTTGGATCTTCTTCTTCAACATCTCTTAAAGCTTCGTAGTCTTTGTGACGGTATAAAGCGTTTTCATCTAAGTCAACTTTAGCATCAACTGCGATAATTCTATCGTCAGATGTTTTTAATACTGGGTTGATTTCGAACATAGCGCTATCGGTTTCTTCGTATGCTTTGTAAAGAGCAGTAACGAATTTTTCCATTTCTTTTTCAGCTTTACCGGTTAGGCCTAAGTTGAAAGCGATTTTTCTAGCTTGAAAACCTTGGAATCCAATTTTTGGATCTACCCATTCTCTTTGTAATTTTTCTGGAGTGTGTTCAGCAACTTCTTCAATGTCCATTCCACCTTCTGTGGTGTAAATGATAACATTTTGACCTTTTGCTCTGTCTAACAATACACTCATGTAATATTCTTTAGGTTCGCTTTCACCTGGGTAGAAAACGTCCTGAGCAACCAATACACGGTTTACTTTTTTACCTTTTGGACCAGTTTGGATGGTAACTAAAGTGTTTCCTAAAAGATTTTTAGCAATATTGCTAACATCATCTAAGTTTTTAGCAATAGCAACACCACGTTGCTCGCTGCCTTCAATCTTACCTTTACCTCTACCACCTGCGTGGATTTGGGCTTTTAGTACTACCCAGCTGCTGCCGGTTTGTGCCTGAATGTCTTTGGCTGCTTGTACTGCTCCTTCTGGAGTGTCAGCAACGATGCCTTCTTGAATGGCTACGCCATAAGATTTTAAGATTTGTTTGGCTTGAAATTCGTGAATATTCATTTAATGACTATATTTATCTGGGTTAAAAAACGTGGGCGAAAATACAAAAAAATATTGTTTTGTTTTGAATAAAATAAAATCCATTTTCGCAAGACGATGATTACAGCCACTGAAATTGTGAAATACTATGGAGAATTGCAGGTTCTTAAAGGCATAAATCTCGAAATTAAAGACAGCGAGATTGTTTCTATTGTTGGAGATTCCGGTGCCGGTAAAACCACCCTTTTGCAAATTCTTGGAACTTTAGATTCTTCAACGAAAGGCAAAGTCCTTTACGATGGCATTGATGTGCAATCCCTAAAATCGAAAGCATTGGCTGATTTTAGAAATGCAAATATTGGATTCATCTTTCAGTTTCATCAGCTTTTACCCGAATTTACTTGTTTGGAAAATGTTTGTATGCCCGCATTTATTGCTGGTAAAGACAAAAAGAGCAGTGAATTAAGGGCAAAGGAGCTACTTGATTATTTGGGCCTGTCACACCGTTATAGCCACAAGCCGAATGAACTTTCTGGAGGTGAACAACAACGATGTGCCGTTGCAAGGGCATTGATGAACAAGCCTAAGGTTGTATTTGCGGATGAGCCGAGCGGAAACTTAGACAGCCGCAATGCAAATGAGCTGCACCAATTGTTTTTAAATTTGAGAAACGATTTTGGTTACAGCTTCGTGATTGTAACACACAACGAAGACTTCGCCAATATGGCCGATAGGAAATTGGTGATGCGCGATGGTCTTATAATAGAAGGAGCTTAATACCTTCTGGCTTCCTCTTCTGCTTTTAAGTTGAATTTTTCTAGATAGCTATCCAATTCTCCTCCTTGAGGCAATAAGCGTGTTTCAATTTGAAATAAAATTATAGACTCTAAAAATGCTTTTTCATAAGCACTTATAGACATTACACCTTTGTATTTCATAAACCCTTGGTAGAAACTTAGTTTAAATAATTGTATTGGCAACATATAAGCGGCACTGATGGCTTCAACATGTAAGTTGTTGGCATTGCCTTTTAATACATAATATAGGTATTGGTAATTGCTGCTGTCATCAAGGGTTACACTTGCAGGTACGGTTACTAAAGTATCATGTCCTTTTGCAGGGTCGTTTGGATCTGTTGATACAAAAGCCGGGTAGTCATAACTGCCTCTACTTGCTTTTTCACTGGCAGAAAAAGTAGAAATAAGTGAATCTGTTTTGTACAATACACTTGTTGGTTTTTGTCCTTCATTAAATAATTGCTTGTTGAAGCGGATTAAAATGTTTGCACTGCTTTGAGGAATGTTTGCCAAATAGACAACTTGGTTTACTGCATACATACCCAAATATTGCTTCATTTCTTCATTCAATAGTTTTTGAAATTGCAAATAATCAAAACTTATTTTAGGTGCATTTTTGCTGGTTTTAACCTCTATTCTGGTTTTGTAAACTTCAAATGAATAAAACGGATCAGTAATAGGGGCAACAAACGTCGTGTCATATCCTTTTGTGGGGTCGTCGTTGTCTGTTGAAATAAAGGCTATAACTTCTTGTTCGAAAAATTTGTGTCCTTCGTCTGCGCCCATTGATTTGCCATCGTATGACATGGGATTTAATTTCTTATTTAAAATTGCAGGAAGTATCATTTCGCTAATTTCTATATGCTGTCTGTATGCCCAAGCGCCTAGTTCATATTGACTGAAACGAGAAGGAATGGTCTTGGCATGAATTTGAAATGAGAGAATAATGAATAGTCCCGCGCAAATAGTTTTCAAGAAATGATTTTTCATAATTAGAGAAATAGATTGTTGTAATTAATTAATATCAAAAGTAACACTTTTTATTAAAATCTCGAATTTTTATCAAAATTATTTACCTTCGCATAAGTAATATGAAATACCAAAGTATTGATAGCCGTTTGTTTATAGAAAACCGTAAAAAGTTTGTGGCTCAAATGAAGCCTAATAGTATCGCAATATTTAGAAGCAATTATGAATTTACCCGTAATGGTGATGCCACTATGGATTTCAAACAAAATTCAGATTTCTTTTGGTTGTGCGGAATTGATCAGGAAGACAGCATTTTGGTATTATATCCCGATAGTCCAGAAGAAGCTTACCGTGAATGTTTGTTTTTGAAACAAACCTCGCCAACTATTGCTATTTGGGAAGGTCACAAATACACCAAAGAAGAAGCGAAAGCGACTTCAGGTATTCAAAATATATTTTGGAACGATGTGTTTCAAACAGCAATACGTTCAAAAATTAACTACGCTGAAAATGTGTATTTGACTTTAAATGAAAACGACCGTTACAGTTACAAAGCACCATATAGCGATTTGGATTTTGCACGTGATTTGAAAAATGATTTTCCTTTGCATACTTACCACAGAGCTGCTCCAATTTTACAAAGATTGCGCAGCGTGAAATCGGATATTGAAATGGCCTTGGTTAGACATGCGATTTCAATTTCTAAAAAAGGTTTTGAGCGCATCATGGCGTTTACAAAACCAGGCGTAATGGAGTATGAAGTAGAAGCAGAATTGATACATCAATATATTCGCAATGCTGCTACTGGTCACTCGTTTCATCCAATCGTTGCCAGCGGACCTAGTGCATGCGTATTGCATTATATAGACAACAATAAAGTATGTAACGATGGCGACTTGTTGTTGGTGGATTGTGGGGTTGATTATGGCAATTACGCCAGTGATATGACCCGTGTAATTCCTGTGAATGGCAAATTCAGTCCAAGACAAAAAGATGTTTACAATGCTGTGTTAAGGGTAATGCGTGCTGCTACTAAATTATTGGTTCCAGGTACACAATTAATGGAATACCATAAAGTTGTCGGCAAAGAATTAATGGAGAAAGAATTGGTTGATTTGGGCTTGATAAGTATGGACGATATTAAGAATGAAGATCCTGCTTGGCCAGCGTATAAAAAATATTTCATGCATGGAACTAGCCATTTCTTAGGAATTGATGTGCATGATGTGGGTATGCGTTACGAGCCTATGCAAGCCAATCATTTGTTTACTTGCGAGCCGGGTATTTATATTCCTGAAGAAGGAATAGGAATTCGTATAGAGAATAATATTTTGTTAAGTAACAATGGCCCAATTGATTTGATGGACGAAATTGGAATGCCAATAGAAGTTGAAGAAATCGAACAAGCAATGTCTGCGCGTTCATAAATAATAAACACCATGCCTAGGCCTCAGAATCCAAATTTAAATTTTCACAACCTGATTGTTTTGGTCTCAAAACTCAGGAGAAAGCTAGATGCGCAGATTGAAGCGGAATTGCACTACAGGGGACACACTGCGTTCAAATCATCTTATCTTCCTATCTTTTTACTTTTGTATAAAGAGGGCAGTACCACGGTTCAAATTGCAGAACATTGTGGCGTTTCAAAACAAGCCAGTAGCAAACTGATTTTGGAAATGAGCGAACTTGGTTTTTTGAAAAGTCAAATTAACAAAGAAGATAGACGTTCAACAATCATCTTGTTAAGTGCAAAAGGGAACCGATTGGCCACTGAAGTAAGAAAATGTCTGTCCAAATTAACAGAAAATTACAAGTCGCTGATGGGGAAAACTAAGTACGAACACATGGTAGAGCTACTAGAAGTGCTATGGGTACTGCATGAGTAAAATGTTGAAATGTAAATACAATGTTATGAAGTGATTATGTTTTAATTTTATAAATTTGTTTAAACGACCTGCGTATGAACAATTTTATAAAACATCAATTTATAGATGAAAGGCTTTATCCTTCATTAATGATTCGCGTTCAAGCTTTAATGCTTGATTTGTTTATTGTTGCAGCAGTGGTCTTTAATTCATCGCGTACATTTTTCAGCAACTACCAAGGTGAATATATGCTGCTTAAAGTTTTAAGTTTTGTTTTGTTCCTATTGATATACGAATCCATTGCCAATACTACTGGAGGAACCTTGGGTTACAGAACCATGGGGATTAAAATTAGGCGCTTTGGTGATTTGAATAAAAAGCTGCGTTTTTCTCAATCTTTCGCACGTACAACCATGAAATTTGCTTTAGGTTGGATTTCTTTTTTAAGTATAAATATTGATCCACACAGACGCGCAATGCACGATAAAGCAAGTGGTGCAGTTGTGCTTATTTCTAAATAATCTTAATAAAGATTCATCATCAAATCTAAGTCTTTGTATTTCATGCCAAATCGTTTGGCTAGAGAATCGTTGACCAAATTTCCTTTGTAAATGTATACGCCATGACGGAATCCTTTGGCGATTTTCAACAATTCATGAAAGCCACCATAATTGGACATGTCATTTAAAAATGGCGTGAAGATATTGCTTAGGGCATAGCTCGCAGAACGAGATACTCTCGCGGTGATGTTAGGAACACAATAGTGAATAACATCATGCTTTTTAAATATTGGATTTTTGTGGTTGGTTATTTCTGAGGTTTCAAAAACGCCACCTTGGTCAATGCTCACATCAATGATGATGCTATTAGGTTTCATTTGCATCACCATTTTTTCAGTAACCACCACAGGTGAGCGACCCGATTCCCCACGCAAAGCACCTATGGCAACATCGCAGGTGCGCAAGGCTTCTGCTAAAATATTGGGTTGTATAGTTGATGTAAATATTTTACCACCTAAGTGTTCTTGCAAACGTCTTAAACGGTACAATTCATTGTCAAATACTTTTACGTTAGCGCCTAAACCAATAGCGGCACGACAAGCGTATTCGCCAACTGCACCAGCACCGATTACAACGATTTGAGTAGGAGGGATGCCGGTAAAGCCACCTAGCAATTCACCTTTACCAATGTTTGCATTGTTGAGGTATTCAGAGGCCAATAGAATTGAAGCGTGTCCAGCCATTTCACTCATTGCGCGAATGATAGGGAATGAACCGCTGTCGTCTTGCAAAAATTCGTAAGCAATGGCATTAACCCTTTTTAGTATTAATTTGTTTAACAATACGGGGTTCATTTGGTCCAATTGCAGAGCGGAAACCAATATCTGATCAGGACGCATCAATTCAATTTCAGCATCGGTTGGTGGCTCGATTTTTAAAATGATATCGGCTTTGAAAATCTCCTCATGGCTGTGTACGATGCGGGCACCTGCTTCACTGAATTTATCATCACTGAAATTCGCTGCTGCGCCGGCTTTAGATTCTATCACTATCTCGTGTCCATTTTGAACTAAGAATTCTATTGAAGAAGGAGAAAGTGGAACACGATTTTCTTGAGACGTAATTTCTTTTGGTATGCCGATAAAGAGACTGCAATTGTTCTTTTTCAATGGCGCTGCCATCTCCAAAGGGTGCATGGCAAAGGCTTCTCTAGCCAATTCGTTAAACGTTACGAGTCCTTTTTTGTTGTCTGACATATCAATTGTATGGTTTACTGCTCAGTTTGAACAAAAATACAAATTTCTATGTATAATTCAAAGCTTTTTTGAGAATAAAGTCGTTGGTATTACCGTTAATCAGAATTAGCTTTGCCTAGAATTTAGTACACGCCAAAAATGCCCAAATTTTTATTAATATTATTGCTTTTTATTTGCTCAAACGTGCTTAAAGCACAAGACAATTCGGTGGCCCGAATTGACAGTTTGACCCACTTGTTTTTAGAGCAAACAATGAGTAAACCTTTGGCGAATTTATCGACCGATGAAGTCGTAAATATCACTGAACAAAAATTCAATGAATTGGTCTCTCTTATGGGAAGTAAAATTCCTTTTAAATACGACCCAAGCGTTTTAATTCAAATTAGCTACATGAAGAACCCTAACAGTTCTTTTTTGAGCAAAGCTTGGAGCCGTAAAAATTTATATTTCCGTGTATTCGAAGAAGTGCTTGACAAAAAGGGCATGCCGGATGAGATTAAATATTTGTCTATAGTAGAATCATTGCTTAGTACCAATGCGGTTAGTTGGTGCGGTGCTGCTGGTCTATGGCAGTTCATGCCTGCAACAGGTAAAATGATGGACCTTGAAATTGATGCCAATGTGGATGAACGCAAAGACATTTACAAAAGCACTGAGAAAGCCTGCGATTATCTTTTAAGCATGTACAAACTTTACAACGATTGGTTGTTGGCTTTGTCTGCTTATAACGGTGGACCAGGAAATGTCAATAAAGCAATTCGTTTGTCGGGCGGAAAAAGAACCTTTTGGGAGATTCGCAAATACTTGCCGAAGGAAACGCAAAATTATGTCCCTAAATTTTTAGCCACTGCTTTTCTAATGACCTTCTCTCCACCCGCTGAAGAGAGTGCCAATATTTTAAGAGCCCACGAAACATTGGTTCCGGTTTATTTGTGCTGTGAGGTAGATATGAAATATGTTTGTGCTTTGGTCAATGTGAGCGAGACCGAGCAACTTGAATGGAACAGCGTTTACAAGAACGGATTTATTCCTGAAAACATAGAAAACAAAAAAGTGGTATTGCCTTACAAAAAAGCCATGCAATTGGCCGAGTGGCAAGACAGCATTTACACCATAAGCACCAATGCCTTCAATCCAGATGCGTATATCCGTCGTGAATCAACTTTGTCTTACCATGTGGTAACGAAGGGGCAAACCATACAACAAATTGCAGCACGTTACGGTGTAAGTGTGTCAAATGTTAAAAAATGGAATAATTTAAAGTCTACAAAGTTGAAAGCTGGGAAAAAATTGCGTATCTTTAAATCTGAAGAAGTGATAATGCCAGTTGCAAGTACAGGCAGTATTGGTTTCTACTATTATATAACCGACTATGAATCGCAAACCATACAAGACATTTGTGGCCGTTTTCCAGAATTCGATTTGGAAAAGACCTGTGCCCTTAACCATATTGACACCCCACAAACGCCAATTGGAAAAGGCAAGTTGATTAAATTGTATATCACTACGAAATAATGTTAAAACGATCTTATAACTTTTTGTTTATCGCCATTGTTGCATTGATGGCATCATGCACAAAATCATCTTCTAATTTGCCCCTTGCAAATGGAAAATTAGGAAGTTTGGTTTTGGTGTCAGAACCTAAAATTCAAAGTGACTTAAAAGCACTTTTGGATTCGAGTTTTTTATTGCCTTCTGATAATGCTACTGGCTCAGAACCATTTCTTGAAATTCTTCACAGCGGTTTAGTTGATTTTGAATCTCAATATGCTTTGCAAAAAACCATTTTTGTTTTGGTTGACAAAGCCAGCGTTTCAGAAATGGATGCACTACTAGAGCCTTTTAGCGATGAGACCATTCAAAATTTAATTGACAATCCTGAACCCAAAATAATGAGTGCGCGCAACCTGTTTGCTCAATACCAACACATCGTTTATTTGTTTGGAAAGGATGCAAACGATTTGAAAAATAAATTGCGCAAATGCAAAGACCAACTGAACAGCAGTTTAATGTCTTATGAATTGTCTGACCAAAAAGAAAAATTATACAAAGACACCTCGGCCAACGACCAGTATTATAAAATGATAAAAGATGAACTTGGTTTAGGGGTTGAAATTCCCGCCATGTTTACACTCAAATACCACAGCAACAAGACCTATTGGTTTGAGTATACTACTACGGAAGACAACAGTCCTAAAACGCTTAACTTGGTGATGCACACATATCCATACCAAGACAAGGTTGAATTGTCTTACGAATCTATTCGATCTGCCCGTGATACTGTTTTTAAATATTTAATTAAAGGAGAATTGCCGGGTACTTATATGGGAACAACAGAGAGCAGTTATTATCCGAAAGTTAATGCTGAAAATATTGTGCTCAATGGAAACTATTGCACAAAGGTAAAAGGTTGGTGGACCGTTAGAGGTTTGAGCCAAGCTGGTCCTTATGTTCGCTATGTTATCGTTGCTCCAGACAAGAAGAATTTAATTGCTTTTGAAGGTTTTGTTTACAAGCCTAACCTTAATTTCAAGGAGCGCGATTTAAGGTTAATAGAAGCCATAGCATTGAGTATAAAATAATGAAAAGAATAGTCATTTTCGCATCTGGTAGCGGCAGCAATGCCTTGAATTTAATTCAATATTTTAACCAAGGCTCAGCAGCCAAAGTAGTGGCTGTGTTTTCCAATAAGAAAGAAGCAGGTGTGGTTCAAAAGGCAATAGACAACCATGTTGACCTTATGTGTTTTAACCGCCACGATTTTTATCAAAGCAATAATGTTATTGATATGGTCAAATCATACCAGCCAGATATCATTGTTTTAGCGGGATTTCTGTGGTTGGTGCCTGAAAATTTCATACAAGCATTTGATGGTTTAATCATTAATCTACATCCTTCTTTACTGCCGAAATATGGAGGAAAGGGAATGTATGGACACCATGTTCACGAAGCGGTGTTGGCGGCAGGCGAACAAGAAACGGGCATTACCGTTCATCTTGTTAATGCAGAGTTTGATAAAGGGGAAGTCATTTACCAAGACCGTTTTCAAATCCATGACAACGACAATTTAGAATCTGTAGAAGAGAAAATTCACCAATTGGAACACAAAGGCTTGCCCATTGCGGTTGAGCGTTTCTTAAAGCTATGAGACTCGGTTTTTTGATGTTATATCTCCTGTCTTGCGGGCAAGTTTTTGCTTGGGGATTTTTTGGACATCAAAAAATAAACGAGATAGCGGTATATACTTTACCTAAACCATTGTTCGGTTTCTATAAAGCCAATGTCGATTATATCCGTGTGCATGCTACCGATCCGGATAACCGAAGATATGTGGTGGCAGATGAAGCTTGTCGGCATTATTTGGATGGCGACCATTACGAAGCAAAAGCACCATTTGATACCTTGCCTCATTTATACAAAGATGCTTGCACAAAATATACGGAAGACAGTATTTTGGCCCACGGTATTGTGCCTTGGCATGTGCAAACGGTGTTGTACAGGTTGACTGAAGCCTTTAAGGCTAAAGATGTAGCGAAGATTTTAAAACTCAGTGCAGATCTCGGCCATTATGTGGGCGATTTGCATGTGCCATTGCATTCAACTTCCAATTACAACGGACAAAAGACCAATCAGAAAGGCATACATGCCCTTTGGGAAAGCCGTTTGCCTGAATTGTATTTTGATAATTATTATTTGTTTACTGGTCTAGCAGTATACAATGAAACACCGGGCATCAGTGCTTGGAAGGCCTTCGATCAAAGTTATAGCTTGGTAGACAGTGTGCTGAAAACAGAAAAACGTGTTTCACTATTGTTCCCTGATGAACAGAAATATACTTGGGAGGTGAGGGGCACAACAACGGTGAGAACATATTCTCAGCCATTTTGTTCCGCTTACCATTTGGCTCTTGGCAATATGGTAGAAAACCGCATGCGGGCTTCTATAATTTTGTTGGGTAGTTTGTGGTACACGGCATGGGTAAATGCCGGTCAACCTGATTTGGGCAATATGCCAATGAATGAAACGCCTAAAGAACCTGAGACATTGCCAGAAAATGGCAGTATGATTGGACGTGAGGAAGAGTAGTTAAAACCACTTTTTGCGTTTGAAATAAACCATCATACCCAAAACCACTAATATGGTTAAGCCCCAGAAATAGTAATAGCCATTAGGGTTATTTAAAGCAGGGAAATATTTAAAGTTCATACCAAATACACCGGTTAAAAAACTCAATGGCATAAAGATGGTACTTATAATGGTTAGCACTTTCATCACCATATTTAATCGGTTGCTCATGGTGGTGAAATAAATATTCATCAAATCGTTGAGCAAACTTTTATGGTTCTCTATGGTGTCGTAGGCTTGGTAGGTATGGTCGTACACATCTCTAAAGTAATTGATGCTTTTTTCTTCAATCAATTCGGAGTTGCCTGAGTCTAGTTTGTTTAAGGCCTCGCGCATTGGCAAGATGTGCTTACTCAAAATCATTAATTCTTTTTTGATGCCTTGTATTTTAAAAGAGGTATGGTTGTCGGGGTAATGCATGGTTTCCTCTTCTATGTCTTCAACCAAGTCGCCAATCTTGTCAATCAATACAAAGTATTGGTCAACGGCCGTGTCCATAATTTTATAGAGCAAGTAGTCTGCTTTTTTGGTTCTTATACTGCCTTTTGCAGTGTGTAAGCGTCTGATGATTTCATTGAACAATTGGCTGTCAGTTTCTTGAAATGAAATCAAATAGTTTTTGCCCAATATGATGCTGATTTGTTCAGTCTCAACAGATTTGTTGATGTCAGAGTAAAAGATGTTTTTAAAGGTTACGAATAGATAATTATCGAACTCTTCAATTTTTGTTCTTTGTTGGGTGTTTAAAATGTCTTCTTGAACAAGAGGATGAACGTTGAATAGATTGCAAATTTCTTCAACTTTACTGGCTTCATGAATGCCTGTAACTGAAATCCATGTAATGCTGTCTTTCTCAGAATAAATTTTACAGGTATTAATATCATCTACATTTAATTCTTCGAGTTTGTTGCCATCGTAGTTAATGATTTTAACCACCATTTTTTCTGTGCGTTCTTCACCCACATACACCATGCTTTCTGAGGGAAGATGCGATTTGGCCGACAGCCTTTTTCTGTTTGAAGTAAGAATTTTCTTTTTTAAACGCGCCATGGTATTGCAAACTTAAGGAATAAATATTCGCTTTG
>JAOASJ010000099.1:0-8114 GCA_030158725.1 Bacteroidia bacterium | reverse complement strand
TAACTACTTAATACTCGCCGCTGCTTTCAATGCGTTTTCTACATTCACTATGCCAGCAGTTTTACAAAGTTTTTTATACGTTGTTTTCTTTCTTTTCTTGCCTGGTTTAATGAATTTAGTTTCTGGTTTTACCACCGAGCTTTCAATAATTTGCTTCACTTGAACTGCTGTAAGATTTGGGTAGTATGACCAAATTAAGGCTGCAATTCCTGCCACAACTGGAGATGCCATGCTGGTGCCATCGTAGGCATCGTAAGCGCTGTTGCTCACTGTGCTGTAAATTTGTACACCGGGTGCAAATACATCAACTGTAGCCTTGCCATAGTTGCTAAAGTCTGCCGGTGCTTGGTTTCTGTCTGAAGCACCTACTTCAATCCATGTTTTGCAAAAAGAATCTTTTTGGTATTGGGCTGAAGGATAAAATATTTGATCGTCGTTGTTTGAATGGTCATTGCCCGCAGCATGCACCATTAATACATTTTTGCTCTCAGCATAGCGAATAGCGTCTCTTACAATTGCTGCATTATAGCTAACGCTTTTGCCAAAACTCATATTGATGATTTTAGCCCCATTGTCAACTGCATAACGGATAGCATGAGCCACATCTTTGTCGCGTTCGTCGCCATTAGGAACCACACGAAGACACATGATTTTTACTTTTGGTGCAATGCCGTCAATACCCAAGCGGTTGTCTCTTGTTGCTGCGATAATACCTGCAACGTGGCTGCCGTGCTTGGAGTCAGGACCCATTACATTTTGGTTGCCATAGCCCAAAGATTTTGCATCTTCATAATTGTCGCCAATTTGTTTTCTAGAATCGAAATCAATATTTAAATGGTAGTATAATTTGTCAAACGCTTTTTCGTAATCTTCGCGAATGCCTTTGAAAACTTCTTTAGGGGTCATGCCTTCTTTGCAGAAACTTACCACCATAGAATAACCCATTTTTGCATCTACACTTTTGGGTTCGAATTTTAAAAGATTTTGATATGAAATATTAGAGCTGTCCAATTCACTTAGGAGTGCATTGCTCATTTTTTCTAAAAATTTCATGATGTCGTAATCCTCTTGAGCCGCAGCATAATCTTTTTGATACTGCTTCTCCATTTTTAGATACTGTTTGTATTCGGCTTTTTCAGCTTTACTCAATTTAGAAAGATCTTTGTCTTTGAATTTTTCTCTAGCATCGCGAAGCAGGCGGGTAGATTCGAAATTGTCGAATTCAATATCGTTGGCTAAATTGCCAAGGAAGTCCCAACCATTGATGTCATCGATGTAACCATTGTGGTCATCGTCTACCGCATTGCCAGGAATTTCTTTGGTATTCACCCAAATGTTGTTTTGTAAATCGGGGTGCTTGATGTCTACACCATCGTCTATTACCGCCACAACTATAGGTTTGGCTTCAAGTGGAATGCCACTTGCACTTGTAGGGATTTGAAATTTGTTGAGACCGTCAATTAGGCCTATGCCATAATTGGTGTCTTTGCTGTTGTATTGTAAATGCCAATTTTTCGCATGTGATTGGGCCGACAATTGTAAGCAAGCTGTTAGGGTTAACAGCAGGAAAGTTTTATTCATGAAAGGTAATAAGAATCGATGTGAGTTTATTGAATACTAATTTGGAAAGGCAAGCGCATTTGGAATCCTTGAACAGATAATCCAGCTTGTAGCGATTTGTAATAGGTGTAGAATATGCCTAGGTCAGACGCCATTTTTTTATCCATCATACTTGAAGACGTGTTTTGGAAAAATTGGGTAAATGGATCTTCGATTTTAGGATATTCAGCAACGCTATACGTTTTTAGTTTAGCCATGTACGCCGCAATTTTAATCGCTTCGTTTATGCCACCATAAGAGTCAATCAATTTATGTTTAAGTGCTTGTTTCGCAGTCCATACGTGGCCTTGAGCAACCGCTTCAACCGATGCGCTGTCAAGGTTTCTGCCTTTTTCAACCACATTGGTAAAGTCTTCGTAAATACGGTTCACCATGTTTTGAAGGTACATGCGGTCAACTTCAGTAAGTGCTTGGTCTACGCGCCCAAAGTCAGAATACTGGCCGGTTTTAACGGTTTCAAAACTCAAACCCATTTTGTTCACCAAAAGTTCGTGCATGTTAGGGAATAAACCAAACACACCAATTGAACCTGTTATGGTATTAGGAAGAGCGATAATAGAATCGGCAAATGCACTGATGTAATATCCACCGCTGGCAGCCACATCGCTCATAGAAACCACAACTGGTTTGATGCCTTTGCACAAGGCGATTTCACGGGCAATGACATCGCTGGCCATAGAACTTCCACCTGGAGAGTTAACGCGCAATACTATGGCTTTAACTTGTTTGTCTTCTCTTGCTTTCGCAATGGCTTTTGCCATGGTGATTGAACCAATTGAATTTTGGTTTCCTTCACCATCCATAATTTCACCAACGGCGTACACCACTGCAATTTTATCTTTGCTGTCGTCGGCTTCTTGGTCTTGTTTAGAATAAACGCCTGCTTTAACAATATTTAATTCATCTTTGGCTTTCACCTTGATGCGTTTTTTCATGCTGTTTAAAATGTCATCGTTGTAGGCAATGCGGTCTATCAATCCAAAACTAACGGCTTGCGCTGGTGTTTGAATGGTGAAGTCGTTAAATGCTTTGCTAATGACAGCAGTATCTAAATGTCTGCTTTCTCCTATGCTTGTAAGTAAGGTAGAATATAAATCGTTAAGGTAGTCGGTAATTTGGCTGCGGTTTTCAGGACTTAATTCTGTGCGGGTGAAAGCTTCGATGGCACCTTTGTAAGCACCCACTTTTACGAATTGCATTTCAACGCCTAGTTTTTCTAAGGCACCTTTAAAAAACATCACATTGGCGGTAAGACCGTTGAACAAAACACTGCCTGATTTTTCAAGAAATACAGAATCGGCAACGCAGGCTAAGTAATAGTTTTTTTCATCGTAGTAAGGCGCCATGGTGTAAATAAACTTGCCTGATTTTTTGAAATCGGCCAAGGCATTTCTAATTTCTAATATGCTGGCGTAACCAGTTCCGTTAACATTTGTTTTTAAATAAATGCCTTTGATTTTAGAATCACCTTTTGCGTTTTTAATTAATTCAAGAATTTTATCTAGACCTAAGAATTGAATTTCGCCATCAGGCTTGAACAGGCTCATGAAATCGGCATCCGTTCTTTCAGGTACATCGTAATCTACACGCAACTCGAGGATAGAATTGTCTTTGACACTTACTGTTTTTTTACTGCTAGAACTGATAAGTCCCATAACGGTAAAGAACAACAACACCCCAAGAAATAGGAAGGTGATGAAGAGTCCAACAATGGTTGCAAATGTATATTTTAAAAATTCTTTCATGTTTAATTACGCTGATGAACCTGCAAAATAAAGCCGTCTGTCATAGTTATTCTTCCAAATTCGATAAACGTCAAAATAAGGGGATGAAAGCGTGTAACCTATAAATTAGGCTAGGTTAAATTGATTCAAAAGCTTTAAATTTGTTAAAAAAATATTTATGAAAGCCTTTTTTTTAATTCTGTTTTTTGCTGCTTTGAATTTCACAGAAGCGCAGACTTTTTTTGACAGCAGCTATACCTATATAACTGTTGGTCAAGGTATGGGGCAATGGTATTCCCATCACAAATACAGAATGGTGCTTGACTCCATTGTTTCTGATACGGAGTATTATAAAATGGAAGACGATTTGTATGGTGTAAAGTCAGTAAACGATTATAGTTTTAAATGTATTAATGGCAAAGTTATATACCAATATAAGGGCAGTAATAGGGGGGAGATGTTGCTCTATGATTTTAATTTAAAAGAAGGGGATACAATGCGTATAGGAGGAATAGGCGGAAGTATGATATTCCCGAATTCTCTTTTAACTGTCGACAGCATCAGGCAAGTTCAATTTGCTGGTAAGCTCAGAAAGGGAATGTATGTAAGTGTAATGCCGATGGGCTTACGCTTCTTGTGGTTTGAACATATTGGTAGTTTTGAAAATGGGATTTTGTATTCCAATCATATACAAATGGAAGCCTATAATGAATTGGTTAATCTATGTAAATCAGATACTCTATTATATTGGAAAGATAGTGACGTCATAAAGTCGGATTCGAATACTTGTCACCCTGTTTTTTATGGCTCATCTATTCAGGACACAGATTTTCTTGGTTTCAAAATGTTCCCAAATCCGTTTAAGGACAATGTTCATTTTTTAGATTGGGATGGTCATTTGGTAGACTTGAAGATTTATAATGTCAACGGACAGGTGGTTTTTGATGCTGAGGTTGATACCAATGTGGGACTTGACTTAAGTAAATTGGCCAAAGGATTTTACTGGGTCAAAATGTCAAACGGACAAAAAGTTAGCACCCAAATGTTGGTGAAAGAATAAAGCCAAAAGTGACTTTGTTTTAAATGATGATAAATTGTGGCTACATTCTTCAAAAATCAAATGTATTTTTGCAGCGATGTTATTGAATGAACTCACTGCCATAAGTCCTGTAGACGGTCGTTACCGCTCTAAAACCGAAAGTTTAGCCAAATATTTCTCTGAATTCGGATTGATTAAATACCGTGTTCAAGTAGAAGTTGAGTATTTAATTTATTTAAATTCTATAGGCCTGAAAGGTTTTGATACCCCATTCAGCAACGAACAAGTTTCAGCTTTGCGTGGCATTTATCAAAATTTCACCGAGGCCATGGCATTGACCATTAAGGAGACTGAGAAGACTACCAACCACGACGTGAAAGCGGTTGAGTATTTCTTAAAGGCTGAGTTGGACAAATTGAATTTGAGCCACGAAAAGGAATGGGTGCATTTCGGTTTAACGTCACAAGACATCAACAACACCGCTATCCCATTAAGTTTAAAAGAAGCTTTACAAGATGTTGTTTTGCCTAGTTTGCAAAACATCATTGCGGTTTTAGATAAAATGGCAACAGCCTACAATGAAGTGCCTATGTTGGCTAGAACCCACGGTCAGGCTGCGAGTCCGACGAAATTGGGCAAAGAAATCATGGTGTTCGTGTCGCGTTTAAAAGTGCAACATGAGCAGTTGATGATGATACCTTTCTCTGCAAAATTTGGCGGCGCAACAGGTAACTTCAATGCACATTATATCGCTTTCCCAGATAAGAATTGGCAAGATTTCGGAAATGGTTTTGTTGAGAATATTTTAAAACTTAACAGAAGCTATCCAACCACACAAATAGAGCACTACGATAACCTAGCGGCGATGTTTGATGTGTTCAAACGTATTGATACCATTTTAATTGATTTGAGCCGTGACATTTGGCAATACATTTCAATGGACTATTTCAAACAGAAATTGAAAGCCGGAGAAATTGGCAGCAGTGCTATGCCACATAAAGTCAACCCAATTGACTTTGAAAATGCTGAAGGTAACTTAGGTATAGCGAATGCGATCTTTGAACATTTGTCTGCAAAGTTGCCAATATCAAGATTGCAAAGAGATTTAACCGATTCAACGGTATTGCGCAATATTGGCGTACCATTTTCACATTGTTTAATTGCGTTTTCTAGCTTGGAAAAAGGCTTGGGTAAATTGATTTTAAATCAAGATGCCATAGCCCGCGACTTAGACAACAATTGGGCGGTGGTTGCTGAGGCCATACAAACCATTTTAAGAAGCATAGGTTATCCAAATCCATACGAGGCATTGAAAGATTTAACCAGAACCAATACGCATATTGGTGAAGCAGAGATCAAAGCTTTCGTAGAACAATTGAATGTGCCGGAAGATGTAAAGTCGCGCTTGAGACTCATCAGTCCATCGACGTATACAGGCGAGTAAGACTAAATATAGTCAACACTTGATTTTATTGGTGTTAAACCATCAATATACCCATTTCAGCTTTGCTCATTCCTGTTGCTTGTTCTAGTTTTTCAACCAGTAAAGGAAATCCAATTAAGTGGTAATGGCATTTTATTTTGCAATGCTCGGATTTGATTTTTAGTTCAAGCGTGAATGGGTTGAATTTAACGCTATTTATTTCCTCCCATTTTATTTTGCGTTCTTTTCCGAAGGCGTTTATCTTGATAAGTTCAGTTTCTGTCATAATGGTTTTAGCCACCCATTGTTGCAGTATAAGTATAGCACTCATGCCGCCAATAAATAAAAAAATAAACAATTGAGGCAAGATGTTTTCTTCATCGTAATCGATCAGACCATAAACTATAATGGCCAAACCAAAAGTAAATCCAATAATTCCTGTAACGCCATAAAACAAGGGTAGTTTTAGTAATTTGTCACCACTGTTGAGGATTAAAGGGGCACGTTTAGATAGTTTGCTCAAATAGTTAAATACCAGCGAACAGATAATGGCAATACAGATGGTTGAAATGATAGAAACGTCCATGTTTAATAATATTTAGCAACCCATAGGGGACACAATAATAATTAATTTTTGAATGGCTTTCCCATCGTCCATTCTTTTGCCACTTATTCTTAAGAAATAACGGCTGATGCTTACTCCACAGGGGTAGTCGTTAGGCGTACTAATTGTTTTGATTTGCTCAGTCCATTCGTCACCGCAATGTTTTTTTGCTGCTTTTATCAACGCATCTTTTGAAACGCTTGGAAATAATTGGCGTTCATTGTCTTTGTATGTGTACAAGAAATATTCTTCTAAATGGTTTTTAGGAACCGTTTGCCACTCAGAAACAAAATGTTCCCAATCGGTAAGGTCGCAATGCGGACCTTCATCCATTATGCTGACACTGGTTTCGTAGCGTTGTTCGATGTTGAAATCGTATAAGACTTCGCTGTTAAAGGTTAGCATAATGCCTTCAAATTCCTCGCCGCCAATTATGGTTTCAATAACAACAGTATCCTCATTAATTACTTGTTTGTTATCAATGCCTGAAAAATGAAAATTATGGAAGTTGAGTGAAAATAAATTGAAGTTTATACTTGAGATGCTGTCAAATTGATTGCTTTCATTTTCACTGTTTGCGCTTTGGTCAATTGCATCTTCTGTTTTAGCACTATCAATTTGTGTTGAATCAAAGTCTGTGGCCTTGGGGTTTGATTTTGCATTTTCGTTGCAAGAAAGTAGACCAAGAATAGAGAATAGAAAAAAGAAAAGAGTGTTTTTTTTTAGCTTTAGTAGTTCCTGCATAAGTGCATATGTTTTCTATGCAATTATAACCAATAATTCTAAATTATTGTCTTTAGTAGGCGAATTAAGCGCCTTGATTTTCTTTATAATAAAAGTAAGAAATCTTATTTTCTTTGTCATCGTATGTAACAATTTCTTTGTCTTTATGGAATTCAAAATAACTTAATAAACCAAAGTCTCCCGACGAAAATGCAGTATGGGTGAGTAGGGTGCCTAAAAGTGTAAATGTCCAATAGGTATTGCTGAACAACATTGAAATAATGAGCGTGCTGCTGATTACAACAAAAGGAGCAAGTGCTACAATTTGAAATTCCTTTCTACTTGCAACAAATTTATCTGCTATTGCCATGAAGTAAAATTTCTTTAGATTGGCATCATAGGAAGTGTTTACAGCGCCTTGCATTTTGTAAGCCAAAGCATGTATGTATTCGTGGATTGGTATGAGCAAAAACGCGAGGGCAATGCCATATGAAAAGTGCGAGAAACCTTTTTCGAATTTGAAACCTTCTGACCCATAGTTTTTCCAAAACCAAAGTATTAAAACTCCAGCTATAACAGCATTGCATATGGTGAAAAAAATAGAACTTACTGTTTTCTTTTTTGAGTAAATTTTAATAAAAGGAATCAACTCTTTGTGGCCCAAATGATCGAGCAACACGTAGTTGTTTGATTCGAGTTCTTCTGGCGTGATTTTCATTGTGTTTTCTATTTCATTAATGAAATTGTTCAAACCTATGAAAAGCACACATGCAAGTCAAATTAAGAAAGACAAAAAGATGAAATTAGTCGTTTAAGATTGATGCTTTGTTTTTAACTTTTCGGAATTGCCAAGAAGTAAGAAGCATTTACGGGGTTTCAGTTTATGAATTATTTTCTCAAATCCAATTTCATCATCAAATCGGTTTGTTCTTCGGGGCCAAATTTGAAGATGTGTTGGTCGAAGACCACAAAGCCATTTTT
>JAOASJ010000098.1 GCA_030158725.1 Bacteroidia bacterium | reverse complement strand
TTGTCTATAACCCAAGGGATATTTGTTTCAAACTCTACTTGAACCAATTGATGTTTATCTTCAAAGAATGTCAAGTCATTGCAAACACCAAATCCAATTGAGAAATTTTCACTGATTTTTGTCAAGTCAAAAGTGAAACCCTCTCCTCCTGCTATGGGAACTTTAAAGTCTTTGCCTGAGAGTATTTGTCCTTTAAAATGAAACCATCCACCAATATGATAAAGTCCGTTAGCTAGCTTCTCCAAAGAAACCATTTCTACTTCTTTTCTAAAATCAATTCCTAAATCTTTAAACAGTTCAAGTACTTCAGCTGGAAATACTTTATCTCTGCACGCAACATAGTTTTTGCAATCGTTGCAAACACAATAATCAGCGCCACTTCCCAACACATTTGAATATGTTTTTTCAGTTAAGTCTCGGTCAACTTCAAATACCCAATCTCTATATTTCACTAATTTAAGCAAGGTGATAATTTTATTTTCACTTTTCATCTGGAAAGTCAAAAAGCCAAAGTTTTTCTTTGCTTTCCGAAATATTGGAATTAAGAATGTCTACAATTTTTTGAGCACTTGAGTCTGTGGCATTATGAAGTCGAAAAGTCAAATTTATTTTTCCAAATTTTACAGAAATATCATGTATTCCTCCACTCATAATTCCAGTATTAGTTTTATAGATCAAAGTATCATTAATATCTTTCACTACGTTCAAAATTGAATCTATGGATGTAGTCCTTAAAGTTCCTTTACAGACACTATCCGGCTTCATACTCGGCTTTCCAAAGTAACTATTTTGTTCTTTAGTATACACAAATTCCCTTCCATTTACTATGAACTTCGGCTGCATACTACCCATACCAGAACCAAGTCCTGAATATGAATAATACAGCTTAAACGATTCATACTTTTCAATCACCTTAATGTCTGTTATTACCTTATCGATGAAATAATTTTCAAAAATCATTTTGGCAAAACCACAAAACAAAGTGAGTCCAATAAAAATAATTGCAATAAGTTTCATGTGTTACTTTTTAAAAATACAGCATAATTATTTAAGTCGACAAATTGACTTTAACCATTTAAACAATTCTAGCCTTACACAAATTAAACCCTATTAGGGCAGAATTGCAAATGCATTGAAAGGTGTTGTAGCGTAAACATAAAAAAACAGAATTCATGTTATTGATTTCTCAATTCGCTATATTTTCCTAAAAAGTAAAAGTTCAAACTCCCTATTGCCCACCAAACAGGGAATTTAAAGTAAATGTAAACTAGATTAAATCCATCAACCACTGCGAACTTATCATGCACATTCATCACCTCTTTTTTCGCTGATATCCATGGAACAAAGATAAACAACATCAAAGCAAGTATCACTTTTATCATCCTACTAGGATAAATAACTTTCCTAGTAAAAAGAAAATACTGAATAAGAAAAATCAAAAACAGAATAGCAAAGTCTGTATAGGTAAAAAGAGCGAAAGGCTCGGCAGGTTCTTTAAATAAGTTTACTATTTGAAAAGCAGATTTTTTCAATTGCTATTATACTAAATAACTAATTTCAGTGCACCAACTTACTATTCAAACTTGTATAGGTTTGGCCATCTA
>JAOASJ010000097.1 GCA_030158725.1 Bacteroidia bacterium | reverse complement strand
TCGATAATGCTTCATGTTTTCGTTTTATAACAATTAACCAATAACCAATAACCAATAACCAATATCTTCTCACTCCCTCACCAATCTCACAACCTGCACAACTCCATTCGAATCTTTAATAAACACACTGTATATTCCTGCCGGTAAAAAGCGGATGTCTAGGCTGGTTTTTTTCTCGTTTAGTACCAAGTTGTTCAGCATTGTTTGTCCCAAGCTATTGTATATACTTAAGCTGAGAGGACTGCTGCTGAAGTGCTCTATAGTAATAGTTGTTTTTGCTGGATTTGGATACAGATTGATTTTGTTTTTTGAATAGTTATTGGACAAACTTGAAGGGAAAAAAGTAGTGTCGCAAATCGGACTCGTGCTAACCATGGGTGCAAAGAAATTGGCTAGATTGTCTGCCCTTAATGTGAAATTGTCATACGCATGGCAAGGATTGTTAATCTGGTCGCTGCAACTGCCTTTGCCAATTAAAAAACTATAAGGGAAATTGGTGCTGGTAAATTCATTGTGGATGTTGTATCCATAATTAAAATTGCTGTTCCATTGGCTAATGGTTCTGCTGCCATAAAGCTTTGCTGAATTGGCGATTGCAAAACAACCATAGCCGTTGGTCATGCACCACGATAAACCAGTAAATACCCTTCCACTGTCAATTGGTACCACCATGTCGCATGGTTGGTGAAATGAAAATATACTTGGTTTAGGTTTATTGCTTTTATGTAATTTCAAAATATCACCCATTACTGCGCCATACATATTGCCTATGCCTTTTATGGTGTATTGGATATTGCTCGGTTCTATATTGCCTTCGATACTGCCAAGGTCGGGACGGGGAATAAGGGAATTGGAAAATGTTTTACCCGCATTGTATGGGCAATTGGCTGTATTGGTATTTGGTTTTGCCGCATCACTTATTGCATAAGCTTGTAAAGGTTTTTCACTTGCTGTGTCCATTAATCCTATGCCCAAGGAAATGATGGCACCTGCACTTTCACCTGCGAGGAAAACATTGGAGGTGTCAATACGAAAACTTTTATGTCTGTTTATTAAATAACGCAAAGCACCTTTGCCATCTTGAATGGCCCTGAAATAAGCGCGGTACCATTCAGCGCTGTCTGTTGAAAAAACACAGGAATAGTTTGGGTAATTGCAGTTCCAAGCCAACTTGTCGGATATAAAACCCATACGGTAATTGATGCTGGCTGTTACATATCCTCGTTTCGCAAATTGTTTGCAAATAGCGGTGATATTGCTTTCTCCTTTATCGCCCGCCAAGAAAGCCCCTCCGTGAATGACAAGCAACAAAGGACGGGTTGCAATATGTGCTTGGTCATCGCAATAAGGCGTGTAAATATCCATTTTCAAGGTATCGGTTCCACCATTAAAATTAGTGGCTGTTCCGTATACCACATTCAGTGTGCTGTCGTAATGGTATTTTTTGTCTTTCCACTGTTGGGCAAATAGCGCAGAACAATTACAAAAGATAAAAAGTAGTTTAAATGCAGTTTTCATTATAGTTGATTTAATAACAAATTAAATTAGAAAATAATGAAAACCAAAATCTATTTTAATACCAGGGGTTAGGGGATAGCGTTTAGGGGCTAGT
>JAOASJ010000096.1 GCA_030158725.1 Bacteroidia bacterium | reverse complement strand
GGTCAGAGTTTTGATTGAATTTTTCATTTTTGTATTGTGTATTTATGTTTTTTTGAATCCTCATTAAATCTTTTGTACTATCAACAATCTTATAAGCATTTTTACTGCTTGTTAAAATTGAGTATATATACTTAGACTTCATGTCGGCAAAAGTAGAGCAGATTTGTGGATTAATAAATAAATTTGAAGGCGCTTTCATGAAGCACCTATTAATTTTCTTCAAATAAGTTTTATTTACCCCAAACACATAAAAATACTTTTATGCCTAATCCCACAAACCGCCCAAAAGCAAGGCAAAGCAAGTGTTTATCCACTATTATAGACGCCAAAAACAGCACTTTTTTAGACTTTTGCCCAAAAAGCATTCAAAAAAAGACTAGGTATTTATACCCAAAACATCCTTTTTTGAGCAAAAAAGCATTTTTACTCAGTCCGTATTTTTTAATAATTTTTTAAATTTTTTGTAAGTTTTTATTTTTTGACCCAAGTTGTCAAAAATTTCCCTGAAATTTGCTTCAAATTAAAACTATGAATTACACTATCATTTATATTATAGCCCGCTTAAGTTGTATTCTAAACACCTACTTTCTAAAAGCACTTTCGTAAGAGGAATTCAATGTGAAAAATCATTGTTCCTTAACCGCTATAAACCAAAGCATAAAACACCCCACGATTCAGTAACACTAGACCTATTTAATAAAGGCCGCGATTTTGAAGCCTTGTTTAGAGCACAATTCCCAGATGGTATAGATATCAGTCACAAATACGGAAAACTGATCAGCAAATATGCTAGCCACACCGAAAGCTTATTAGAAAACAACACCAACATTACACTTTTCGAAGCAGGCATCTTACATGATGATGTGCTTGTACTCACCGATGTTTTGCATAAAGAAGGCCTATCCTTCACCATTTATGAAATAAAATTATCTCGTTCCCTTTCCGATACAATTAAATGGGACCTGGCACTTCAATACCATGTATGTAAATCTGTTCTCAAAAACATAAAAGCATTTAATGTGGTTCTTAGAGAAGAAGACAATAAGTTTAACATCATTGACCTTAAAGATGAATTGGAAGAAATGCAAACTGAGGTAAAAGCAAATATCTTGAAGTTTAAATCTGTATTGGCTTCCAAATCTGAACCATCAATCTCCATGGGTCCACATTGCAACAAACCCTACGCTTGCGAATTCAAAGCCTATTGCGAAAGCAATATCAACCTATTTAGCTAGGACATCCTAAGCAAAAACATTATTGTATAAATATCTATACACTTAACAAGTGAGTGTCAATATATTGATGCCCCAAACAATATATTTTACACTTCAAAGACATTATTTTTGCTTCGAATATAAATTACATCGGATTCGAAAACCAGTATAAGTATTCATTTCACACAGAAATATAGACTATAAAAAGGGGTTTGCTAACACAAACCCCTTTTTAATTAATGTCTTTTGCTACAGCAGGCAGCTTGTACAAATAACATCAACCCTTATTTGCTAATTTAAAACCGTAAAACTTATTACATCTGTTTTACCAAATTGAAGTATTTGAACCTGGTATAACCCATTGGCCAAATTTCTTACATCTAACTCAATTCTATCCTCCATTATTTTCCAAGGCAAATCGACTACTTGACCAAGGGCATTCACAACTTTAAATTCAACGCCTCTGCTCGTTCCAATTAATATACTAAGACTGGTTTGCGCAGGATTGGGACTTGCCTGCAATTTATTGTTCTCAGAAAAATAAACTTCTCTTGTTTCAGATATGCTTTTCTTTCCAAACAAATCAGTTTCTATTAGTCTATAAAATGACAATCCTAAAAATGGATGCTCATCAAGTAAGCTGTAATTCTGATTCTGATTAGAATTGCCAATGGCTTTTACCTGTCCAACTTTTTTCCAATTTATTCCGTCCATAGAATGCTCAACTTCATAATAGGAACTATTTTCTTCCATTATACTTATCCAAGTACATTCTACTTTTCTAACCAAAGGACTAGCCTTGAAGTCTAATAAACTTGCCGCCAAAGGCACCCCATTTATTTGAATAGTATTTACAACAGGACAAGCATTCGCATCCTTTACATATACTTTATAAATACCGGCATTAACACAGTTAAAACGGTTGCTGTTTTGATACACCACACTATCTATACTATATAAATAGGCACTTGTACCTCCACTTACACTCGCTACAATACTGGCCTTCCCTGGCGCACAATTCGTGGTATCTTCATTCAAAGTTAAAGTTGGCCCGGCCGTATTTCCTAATACTATGGTATCTCTTACTATACAATTAGCCGAATCTTTTAAAGTTAAATAATAGGTACCTTGACTCAAATATGGGAACAAGAAACTGTTTTGATATGAAATACCATTCAATGAAAATTGATAAGGCATGGTCCCATTTCTTCCCGTAATTTTTATCGCACCATTTGCATTACCACAAGCGCTGTTGTATTTGGTGCTGCTCATTTGAGGACCTGCTATGTTTGAAATATTGACATTGGTGGTAACCAAACATGCATTCGTGTCTTTTAAAGTCACCACATAATTACCTGCTGCCAATCCTGTAAACGAATTGCTGTTTTTAAAGGTAATCCCATCAATTGAATAACGGTAAGGCGCAGTACCCAACCTGCCTGTAGCAAGTATACTTCCATTGCTTTGACTGCAATAAGCATTTAATTGTGTAGCTGAGACAGAAGGAGCTGCTATACTGCCTACATTTATACTCGTTGAATTTATACAGCCAGTGCTGTCTTTGGCATATACTGCGTATTGTCCGGGGGTTAAACCTGCAAACAGATTTGAACTTTGATAAAACACGCCATCCAAACTATACTGAATACTACCCGTACCGCCTGTACTCGAAGCAGTTATTTTCCCATTGTTATTGCCACAAGTCGCATCCACCTTACTCGCACTTACACTTGGTCCATTTGAACTACTGATTTTAACGACAATTGAATTGTTGCATATCTTGTCATTATCCCTTACTGTTATCGTATAATATCCAGCAGATAAGTTTGAAAACACGTTTCCTGTCTGAAAACTTACGCCATTGTTAATACTATATTCATAAGGCGCCGTTCCACCAGACCCACTTAAAGTTATTTTTCCAGTAGAAGACCCGCATAAAGAGGCACTGTCTATTGCCGAAACTTGGGGTCCAGGTGAATTCCCGACAACAACTGTTATTGAATTGGTACAGCCATTATCATCCATTACCGTTAATGTGTATGTGCCCGGTGGGAGTTTACTAAAATTGGTACTTCCTTGAAAGTTGATTCCATCTATGCTGTATTTTTTAGGATTCTTACCTCCACTTCCATTGCCGTTTATCCTTCCATTACTTTGACCACATTCTGCATCGGTCGTGCTAGCTGTTACCGTTGGTCCACTACCACCACCAACATTTGAAACGGTTATGCTTGCAGTTGCGGTACATAGATTAGAATCTTTCACCGTCATGGTATAAGTTCCTGCACTTACTGTTTTGAATGTGTTGCTGCTAAAAAATGTACTACCGTTGATTGAATAGGTATACGGTGCTTTGCCCCCAATTGCTGTCCCTATGATACTTCCATTGTTGTTGTTGCAACTTGTGGAAACTGAAGCAGCTGTTAATGTTGGTGAACTTAATTTGCGAACCTGTAAAGTTATTTTTGCAATACATCCATTGGAATCCTTAACAAAAGCATTGTATGTTCCTGAGGCCAATGAAGAAAATGTATTTGAATTTTGATAGGTAACACTATCCAATGAATACCTTAATGGTGCCTTACCGCCCATTGCTGTCAAAACAATGCTACCCGTATTTCCTACACAAGCGCTTACTGTTGTTGTTCCGTTTAATCTTAATCCACTTGCATTGTCTACATAAACAGGTGAAATGCTACTTACACATCCAACGGAATCCTTTATATACAAGGTGTAATTACCAGACCTTAATCCGCTAAATAAATTTGAATTTTGATAGGTGGTTCCATTTATTGAATACTGGTAAGGACTAGTTCCTCCTGTACCTATTGCTCTTATGCTTCCTGAGAAAGTATTGCATCCAGCCAATGTGGTAGAATCAGTTACTTGGGGCAAAGTTTTATTTAAGGTAACTACAGATTTGCTTTGACAATCATTTACATCCATGACCATCAAATTGTATACACCGGCAGCTAAACCAGTAAAACTAGCAGCACTTTGAAAACTACTTCCACCATTGATGCTGTAGCGAAATGGAGCAGTTCCACCTGTAACCGAAAATGCAATGCTTCCAGTTGAGCCATTGCATGAACTTGAGGTTACTATGCTGGTAAATTGAGGTCCAGCCACATTTCTTATAGTATCTACTATTGTGCTTACGCAATTATTAGAGTCTTTAATTAAAAACACATAATTACCAGCCGATAATCCAGCGAACACATTATTGCTTTGATAACTACCACTATTGTATGCATACAAATAAGGTGCAGTTCCACCACTTACAGAAAGTGTTACACTCCCATTGCTATTGCCACAACTTGAAGACAAGCTCACTTTTGAAATCACCGCATTACCTGCATTTAAAATGCTTACATTTTGAACATTCACACAGTTGTTTGAATCTTTAATCATTAATAAATAAGTCCCAGCGGCTAGGTTACTTATAACATTACTCGACGAATAGGTCCCGTTGTTAATAGCATACATATATGGTGCAACACCACCTGTTCCACTTAAAGTAAGTTTCCCTGTATTGCTGCCACAAAATGCATGGGTAATTGCCGCAGTAGCAATTGGACCATTTGAGTTAATTAAGGAAATACTTAGATTGCTGCTGCATCCCAAACTATCACTTACCAAAATTGTATATACCCCGGCACTTAATCCGCTAAAGTTTCCATTGTTCTGAACTGCTCCACCATTAATACTGTATTTTAATGTACCTACTCCTCCACTACCTGTAACAGTTATTGATCCATTGCTGTTTCCACAAGTCGCATTGGTTTGTGACGTAGATAAATTGGGTCCGGCGATTACAAAAGTTTTAATAGCTTCGCTACCACTGCAGGCTTGGTTTATATAGGCATACATGGTATATGATAAATTTGGCACCAAACCAGTGAATACACCTGTTTGGTTGCTGTTTACACGTGTTGTTCCTGTATACAAAACATACGTAATTGTAGAACCCGAGGGTGCAGAAGGACTCAAGCTAGCAGTAGCAGTTTGATTGGCACAAGAAGTACCAACGCTTAATGTATACACATTGCTAGGGCAAGCATAAGAAGCTACATTATAAGTAGCCACAAATCCGTTACCTGAAACATAAAGCATTTTTTGTGCATCAGAATAGGCCAAATCATATACCCCGTTAGAACTGTAACCACTTACTGCAATATCGGCGGTAGAGTCATTAAATACCGTACCATTAAATGTGTAAACTTTAATGGTACCCGAACTTGAGCCTATAAAAATATTGTTACATTCGTCAGCGACAATACCACCTTGCATTAATGCAGTGTTGCCAGTTAATACCAATGGCGTTCCAACAGTTGCACCCGTCGATTTATTGAAGGCTTTTAAATTTCGCCCATCGTAATAAAAGAAATAATTTTTGTTAACCGCCAAAATGTTGCTCGAATTATCCATTTGGCCAGCCACCAAATACGGTCTATTGGCTATTTCTTGAATACTTGCATAGCCAGATGCGACATTCCAAGTCATGGAAGCACTGCTGTATGGAAATGTGTTTTTGTAAATTCTATTGGTAATTGTAGGTGTTCCTATCAATGAGCCATAAATGGTATACAGTTCATTATTTATCGGATCAATTATGATATCAGAGATATCTTGGGCCCAACCCGTTGCACCTGAATAAGCTACACCTGTGATGTTAATACCTGAAATACTAGTCGATGGCGGCGAACAAACTCCTAGGTTTATGTTTGAATTGGTTCCTCCCCCTGCAATGACAATTTGTGGTGCTCCATTGTTACAGCTCCACAGCATTTTCCAATCTTCTAAAAAATTAGGATTAGCTGTACTAATATAATTGTCATAAACACCATTTGTATTTATTCTTATAATTCTAAATCCTCCACCTGGCGCAAAACCTTGGCCTAAATAAACACTACCATTTGTTTTATCAACCACCCAACCGCCATAATATGTACCAAAGTTCCACGAAGGGACGGCAAGCGAACCGTTGAAAGTCCAAAGCAAAGTACCACTAGGACTGTATTTAGCCAATTTGTATATTGACCCATCACCACCCCCAGTAACATATACATTGCCATTGTAGTCATAGTCAACATCCTTAGCAATTCCTGAATTTGCACCCGTTAAATTGCTACTAGAACTTACAAATGGATCAATAATTAAGGTCTTGGCATTATCGTAGTTTCCAACTTTAAAACTTAAAGTATCGATAGACAGTTGAAAGGAAGAATTGATAAAATCCCCAGTAATACCAAAACTATTTTCTGTAAAAGACAAGGGCGCTGAACAATACAAATCGTTTATATCGGTGCGGCTATAAAGCCCGCCTTTTCTGTCTATGCGCAGCACATCAAGGTCGCCCGAATATTTGAACTTAATTTGAGAATAGTCTGCACCCGGATGAACTATAAAACTGTATTTAAAACCAAAAACATTGCTGTCGTTAAAAGACAAAACCATGTCTATGCCAGGATACAATTCAGTATATTTAACCTGCTTATATTGGCTTGCTTTATCAATCAGAAATCCGAAAGTTTGATAGGTTTCAAGCTTATCTGAGTAGACCAATTTAGGATTTGGATTTGCTCCGATAAACTTAAGCGCAATGACACGGTCTGTTACTTCTACTTTTTGTTCAATGACTTCTTCTAATACCCCATTTCTTTCTAAGGCTTCTTTTTCACGTTCACTTGGTCTTTCTATTTGTCTTTGCAAAAACAAAATGCCATTATTGGTAAACAAGACTGGCAGATCAAAACCATCATAAGCAAATTGAATCTTACCTATACTTGAATAAGATTTTAGGGTATCACCATACTGCCCAATATTCTGAATGAAAGATTTATGTTGTTTTGGCCCATTAAATTCAGAAAGCATTTTGGGATTTACATTTCTGCTTTGCCCAAAAGTAAACACACTGATTATCAGTAAAAAAAATAACGCAAAACGATATTTGTTAAAACGATAATATGGCGAAGGCATGTAAAAACGCATGATTCAGGTCCTGCAAATTTACCATAAATTACAAGAAATACCATTTTATTGCAATAAAATGACACATGAAAACATCAATTTAACTCCCGAATAAACATATTTTTGCCTTGAAAATAAAATCGCATTGCTGCTTATGCGTTGTATAATTTTCCATTTTTCTCACAAGGATATAGACACAAAAAAGGGGTTTGCTAACACAAACCCCTTTTTATTTATAAATATTCCAAGTTTCAAATCTTTATACTAAGGCAAAACAAGTGGATTTTATAAAAATCACTAAAATTAGTGAGTTTTATTAAAATTAATTGCCCTTGATTTGTACCATAATTAATCTATTGTT
>JAOASJ010000095.1 GCA_030158725.1 Bacteroidia bacterium | reverse complement strand
TAACCAATAACCAATAACCAATAACCAATAACCAATAACCAATAACCAATAACCATGTTCATAAAATGATACTAATCAACCCGCCGGTATCCCTATGATAAATGATAAAAAATCTTTACTTTTGCGCCACATTTTAATACCAAACATTTCAATGAAATTATACACCGGTCAAACCGACCATTTCGTTAACCGTCACAACGGTTCTGTTGCTCAAGAAGATATCGAAAGAATGCTAAAGGTTATCGGGGTAAACTCGGTAGACGAGCTTATCAGCAAAACGGTGCCATCTGGAATCCGTATGCAGGGTGAACTTAAAATTAGCGATGAAGTTTCTGAGCAGAGATTATTGCAAGATTTGAAGAAGACTGCTTCTAAGAATCAGATTTTTAAAAATTACATTGGTATGGGTTACTACAATTGCTACACACCTGGCGTGGTGTTGCGCAATATCATGGAGAATCCAGGATGGTATACCCAGTATACGCCTTACCAAGCTGAAATTGCTCAAGGCCGTTTGGAAGCTTTGTTGAATTATCAAACCATGATCATTGATCTTACTGGTTTGCCAATTACCAATGCCTCTTTATTGGATGAAGGAACTGCTGCTGCTGAAGCAATGGCGATGTTCCGCAGCTTGCATAAATCAGACCACGCAACGAAGTTTTTCGTTGATGCAAATACCTATCCTCAAACCATTGATGTTTTGAAAACCCGTTCAGAGCCTATGGGCATTGAGTTGGTAATAGGCGACTATAAAACAGCAAATTTTGATGAGCATTATTTTGGTGCATTTATTCAATACCCGAACAACGAAGGAAGTGTTGAAGATTATGCAGCATTTACCGCTCAAGCACACGCTGCCAATGTATTGGTTTGTGTGGGTGCAGATTTGTTGTCATTAAGCATGTTAACACCTCCGGGTGAATGGGGTGCTGATTGTGTTATTGGTACTTCTCAACGTTTTGGTGTGCCACTAGGATACGGTGGACCACACGCTGGATACTTCGCTACAAAAGACGAATACAAACGCCAAATACCTGGTAGAATTATCGGTATAAGTATAGACAGACATGGCAACCGTGCATTGCGTATGGCTTTGCAAACACGTGAACAGCATATCCGCAGACAAAATGCAACAAGTAACATTTGCACAGCGCAAGTATTGTTGTCAATTATGGCTGGTATGTTTGGTGTTTACCATGGACCAGATGGTGTTAAAAAGATTGCAGCCAAAACCCACGGTTTGGCTAAAACATTAGAAGCTGGTTTGAAAGCTTTGGGCTTTAACCAAGCAAACGCTAATTATTTTGACACTTTGTTAATTGATGCCAATGGTCACACTGCAGCTATTCGTCAAGCAGCAGAAGCAGCGCATATCAATTTGCGTTATTTTGCCAACGGACATATTGGTGTATCAATTGATGAAACCATCGAGGTTTCTGACATTGTAGATTTGTTAAATGTTTTTGCAAAAGCAGCTAACAAAACGGTTGATGCAGCGCAAATTCAAGCTTTGGCAAATACACAAGAATTAACTTGGCCTAGCAACTTGGTTAGACAAAGTAATTTTATGAGTCACCCAGTATTTCATAACTACCACAGTGAACATGAAATGTTGCGTTATATCAAATTGTTAGAAAGCAAAGATTTGTCTTTGTGCCACAGCATGATTTCATTAGGTAGCTGTACCATGAAATTGAATGCAACAACTGAAATGATTCCTGTAACTTGGCCTGAGTTCAACCAAATGCACCCGTTTGCACCAGTTGATCAAGCTAAAGGGTACAAAGAAATTATAGATGAATTGTCAAAAGACTTGGCTGAGATTACCGGGTTTGCAGGCATGAGCTTACAACCAAACGCAGGTGCTCAAGGTGAGTACGCTGGTTTGATGGTTATCCGTGCTTACTTAAACGATATCGGACAAGGACATAGAAACATTGCTTTGATACCTGAGTCTGCTCACGGTACCAATCCTGCTTCTGCGGCAATGGCTGGTATGAAAATCGTTATTGTAAAGAACTTACAAAACGGTAACATCGACATTGAGGATTTGAAAGTTAAAGCAGCAGAGCATGCCAACGATTTGGCGGTGTTTATGGTAACTTACCCATCTACCTATGGTGTGTACGAATCTGGAATTAAAGAAATAACTGATATTGTTCACCAAAACGGTGGTCAAGTGTATATGGACGGAGCGAACATGAATGCTCAAGTTGGCTTAACCAGTCCGGGCTTAATTGGCGCAGACGTTTGTCACTTGAACTTGCATAAAACCTTCTGTATTCCACACGGTGGAGGCGGACCTGGAATGGGACCAATTGGTGTAGCGGCGCATTTAGTGCCATACTTACCTGGTCACTCAGTTATCAAAACTGGTGGCGACAAAGCTATACCAGCAGTTTCTGCAGCACCTTGGGGTAGCGCAAGTATATTGTTGATTTCTTATGTTTACATCAAATTGATGGGAGCAGTAGGATTGCGCAAAGCAACCGAAACAGCAATATTGAATGCCAACTACATCAAATCAAGATTAGAAAAAGCATACCCAATTTTGTTTACAGGTGAGAATGGATTCTGTGCCCACGAAATGATTTTGGATACCCGTTCTTTGAAACAAACAGCAGGTATTGAAGCAGAAGATTTGGCTAAGCGTTTAATGGACTATGGTTACCACGCACCAACCTTATCTTTCCCAGTTGCAGGTACATTAATGATAGAGCCTACAGAAAGTGAAAGCTTGAATGAGCTTGACCGTTTCTGCGATACCATGTTGGCTATCCGCAATGAGGTTGCTGAAGTAGAATCAGGCGTTGCAGACAAATTAGACAACGTATTGAAAAATGCTCCACACACTGCAGTTGAAATCAGTAGTGAAAATTGGGCGCATACCTATTCAAGAGAAAAGGCTGCTTTCCCAATGGCTTCAGTGGCTGCTAAGAAGTTTTGGCCAAGCGTTGCTAGAGTTAACAGCACCCATGGTGACAGAAACTTAATTTGTGCTTGTTTGCCAATTGAAGCTTACGCTGCAATGACCAACAACTAGTAAGTTAATTAAATATTAATATCCCGTTGTGCGAAAGTGCAACGGGATTTTTTTTTACATTGCCCTGACATTGAAAGCGATGAAAGGATTATATTTTGTCTATATTTGTTTAAAATTAAGAATATGAAACCCATTAGGCTTATTTTATTTGTGCTTTTTATGTGGCAATCTGTTGCCTCTGCTCAAATAGATACCGTCTTTTGGTTTGCGGCTCCAGAAATCTCTAGCCACAACAATAATTTTGACATTCCCATCTACCTAAACATAACAGCAATTAATAAAATTGCTAGTGTTGAAATTTCTATTCCTGCTAATCCTTCCATTGCGGTGCTAAAAACTACCGTTGCAGCAGGCACTTCTGCTCAGGTTGATATTTCTTCTTGGATTAATAGCATTGAAAACACCCCTGCCAATCAAGTTTTGAACAAAGGTATTTACATTAAATCGAGTGCATTTGTTCAGATTTATTATGATGTGGCAAGTACCTATTGTAATTGCAATCCGGAGTTGTTTACCTTAAAAGGTAGAAATGCCTTGGGTACTAGTTTTTTTATACCCTCACAAACTACGGTTGATAATAATTCTTTATACTCCCCAGCGGCCAAGTTCTCATTTGATATCGTAGCAACACAAGACAATACAAGTGTAAGTATAATGCCTTCTAAAGATTTGGTCGGTCATCGTGCACAGCTCGGCTACATTGTAAATTTGAGCAAAGGTCAAACATATTCAGCCACAGCCGATGGGCAATCAGCTGGCTCACATCCAGCTGGTTCAAGGGTGACATCCACTAAGCCCATAGCAATAACAATAAAAGATGATTTGTTGAGTGGTGTTTATTTTGGGGGGACTTGTGCGGATTTGACGGGCGACCAAATTGTGCCGGTTAATTTAATAGGTACGGATTATGTGGTTGTGCGTGGCCAGTTGGGGCTTAATATGCAGAAGAAAGATGTTGTTGCGATAACAGCCACACAAAACAATACACAAATTAAAGTTGACGGCGTATACCATTCTACCATTCAGATGTGGCAAAGTATAAATATAGAAATAACTAAGAACAATGCCTACATTGAAGCAACACAGCCGATTTATGTCTTGCACCTTTCCGGTTTGGGATGCGAATTGGGTAGTGCTCTCTTGCCTCCTGTAAAATGTACGGGGTCTAATTTGCTTGGGTTGAGACGGTCGGCTAATTCGCAGGCAGAATTGTATTTAAATATAATGGCTCCTGCGGGTGCTGAAGGAAGTTTTAAATTAAATGGAGTCACAGGAATTGTGAAGGCCAGTGATTTTATTTCCGTTCCCGGTACTACGCAATGGCTAACAGCATCGGTCTTAATTGGTCAAAACATAGTGCCACCTGGAGGCAGTTTGATTATTGAGAATTCAGCAGGTTTTTTTCACCTTGGAATATTCGAAGGTACCAAACTTGGTGGAGCCGCGTATGGATATATTTCAAATTACAGCCAATTGGTAACACCTGTTGTCAATAAGCTTTTTTGTCAAACCAATTTGAAATTAAGAGCACGCAACATTGGCGATAGCATGAAGTGGTATGATGGCACAAAAGATTCGTTTAAACTGGTCAGTATGCCTGGGGTATATTGGGTCGACTACTACTCAAGTTGTGGCAAAGTGAGCGATAGTTTTGTTGTGTCAATTAAACCCGTTAAAAGTACTAAGACCACCATTGATCCATGTGGCGATTCGAGTATGTTAATAGGCTATACTAAATACGACAGTTGTTTCTGGAGTAATGGGGTAAGAACAAATCAAGTAAAGGTAAAAAGTCCCGGCGTTTATTATTTTAATTGGTACGACAAATGCGACAAGCATACGGATACTTTTGTGGTTTTAAAATATACACCGACTAAGCCACAAACCTTGACATTAGATTGTAAAGATTCTTTGCAATTAATAAAACAAAGAAACATCAAGCTTGCAAAATGGTGGAATGGGTTAACTGATTCTATTGCCTATGTGTCAAAACCAGGCTTGTATTGGTTGGAATACACCACACATTGTGGAACATTTCGAGATTCTTATTCTGTTACACCATGGAATAAAATAGTAACAAAGAAGCGTCATTATTGTGAAAATGATTTGTTGTTTTCAAACAATAGACATGTGGTGCCATACAAATACCAATGGTTTAACGGAGATACCAATCGCGTTTTTAAAGCAGGGAAGGGTCCAGTATATTGGGTAGATGCTTATGTGAATTGTGGTATAGAGCGTGATAGTTTTGAACTCTTTAAAATTAGCTTACCAGGTGATACCGTTATCTGTGGTAAAGTGAATATCAATGTCGATGTACAAGTAGATGGTGTGGTATGGAATAAAAAGACAGTGGGTAGGAATTACACCATTAAATCGCCAGGAAAAGTAATTGCATTTTATTCAGATCAATATTGTCAAGGCACCTCGGATACCATGGAAATATTGCGGTTAAAATTGCCAAGCAAACTATTTATGCCAAATGCATTTAGTCCCAACGACGATGCTGTTAATGATGCCTTCTATCCCGTGTTTGAAAATGTTTCAAGTTACCGTTTGCAGATATACAACCGTTGGGGAGAATTGCTGTTTTCAGAGACAGACAAGTCATGGGATGGCTATTACAAAGGGGAGCTCGTAAAAGAAGATGTGTATCTCTTCATTCTCGAGTATATGGACTGCAATGAAGTCTACCGTTTCTTAAATGGAACCTTTACGGTGCTTAAATAATTAAAACAAATTTCCAAGTTTTATTAAGACTGGTTCAAAGTCTATTGTTGCATTGTCAGGATCATCGCCCAAACGGATAATGATTAAATTTTTCTCAGGATTAACATATAGGTATTGTTCCAAGAATCCATGTGCCATATATGAATTGCCGGGCAATTTAACGGTGTAAAGCGTTGGCAATATTTTTTGAACCGGTCCTGCTAGGCGGAGGTCGAAACGAAAATCTTTGGCTTGTTTTTCACTGCTGAAAAAACGCGTGTCATTGTTGGCCCACCAGTGGTTTTTATAATTATTTTCAAACAAAGTATCGAGGTGGGTCGATTGGTTAATCCAAGATTCGGAAACAATGTTTTGACCATTGAATTGTCCTTTATGAAGGTAAAGGGAACCTAACTTCGCAAAATCATAAGCTGTTGCTGACAATCCAAAAAAGGATTTTACCACAGAGTCTTTGTCTATCACCCATTGCGCATTATGGCTGCAACCTATTTTAGACCATAAATGTTCAGCGAAAAACGAATTGAAGCTTTGTTTGCTTGCGCGTTCAATTGCCAATGAAAGGAGTTGGGTATTGATGTTTAAATAATGAAACTTATGGTAGCGTGGATTGCGTTTGAGGTGGGGTATGAGTTTGCTGATGTGTTGGCCATAATACATTTTTACCAAAGGTGAATTAAGACTCATTTTGTTTTCGTCAGGTTCTATGCCCGAGCGCATGTCTAAAAGGGCTTGTATGGTAAGCGAACGGAAGTTGGTGTCGCTTTCAGCCAGTTCGGGGATATAGGTGCAGATACTTTCTGAGGTGCTTTTAATTAAGCCTTTGTCAATGGCAATGCCAATGCAGGTGGCGACAAACGATTTGGACATGGAGAAGCCCAAGAACAAAGAGTTGCTGTCTTTGTGTTTTTTAAAATATTGGTAAACAATTTGGTCGTTTTGAATAATAAGAAAGGCATGGGTGTTCAGACCTTTTGCAATGATTTCTTTTTGTATGATTTGTGATTTTATGGGGCCAATACTTTCTTTGGAAGTTGAATAGTAAAAAGCTTGTTTGCTCGCAGGAATTACAACATTGGAAAAATGCTTGTGGTCATTGGGACTGGCCTTTCCCCATTTGATGGCGCGAAAGGAGTGGCAGGATACCAAAATTAATACAATGAAAAATAGTAAGGGTTTATTCATTTTTAGGGGTTGATGGTCCAAAGGCTTTTGTCGTTAAAACGGAAAGCGACTATACCTTGGCTAGGGCTGTAATATAAACGGTCGGCAAAAAGCAAAGGCTTTGGAACGTATTGATAGGCTTTGAATTCATAGACATTTTTAAATGTTTTTTGATTCAAAGTTATGCTGTCTAATAATTGACAATTGCTGTCGGTTTGATTTTTAATGGTCAAGAAGTTTTCATCTCTGTAAAAGTCTGTATAGGTAGAGTATTTCTTTTGGTTTTGGCTGAACATCACCACCGAAATGACATCTTGAGAGTCTTGGCTATTCATGTGTAATTGAAAAGAAAAGTTGTTATCAGGTGAATAAATTACAAGGCGAGATTCTTCTATTGTAAAACGCTTATAGCAGCAGTTTTCTGGTTCGCAAGGTTTACCTGTAATCGTTCCCAATTGATAAGAGTTTTGATCAAATAATATTGACTTTCCAGAATCAGAATAAAAGCGAATGGGTGCCGTATTGTTGTTGATAAAGCGCCTAGCTTCTTCTGATTTGAATTGGAAGTAGTAATCGGTTATTTTGCCTTTCGGGCAGCGGTAGCAAGCTGAGAATAAAAGAATGATAGCTAAGCTAAGCAAGT
>JAOASJ010000094.1 GCA_030158725.1 Bacteroidia bacterium | reverse complement strand
ACTCAAGGGTGAAAAACACCCTTGAGACAACATTTCGTTTATTAAATGTGAGGTCAACCTTATTTAGGCACCGACAGACAATTAACGATTAACTAATAACTATTAACAAATAACTAGACCCTAGACCCTACTTCGCCCACAGGAGTGAAACGTAGGTGGGAACCCTAGACCCTTCGGCTCTAGGGCTCTACCTCATCAACATAAACATCTGCTGATACGTTTTCATTGTGCCTTTAAATGGCACCAATTGAACGCGGCAGAGGTAAGCGCCTTCCATACAGATTTCGCCTTTGTAGGTGCCATCCCAAGCTTGGTTGATGTCGTTGGTTTCGAACATTTTCTCGCCCCAACGGTTGAATATTTCTAAATGGAATTTGTAAACAAACGCACTACCTACTCCTTTGTAATTCGGATTGTATGGGTCTTCGTTTGGTGAAAATGCACTTGGTAAATAATAGAAGAAGTCAGGGATAATCATGCCCGTGGTTTTGCGCACGGTGTCTGAACAACCTTCACTGCTATAGGCCACCATGGTAATCCAGAATCTTCCGGTATCTTGGTACAATCCAATTGGATCTTTTTGAGTGCTGCTGCTTGCGTTTCCAAAATCCCAGTCATATCGGGTGCTGTTAGAAGAAGACAGATTTTTGAATTGCAAACGGGTTTGGTCCTGCACGATGGTCGGCAATTGGGTGAAACTAAAATTCGCTTTTGGTTTCGCTTGCACCACCGCTGCTGAAGGAATCAAAAGGGTGTCTTTACAGTTGTAGCCAGAACTTGTTATCAGTTGCACATTGTAGTTGCCTGCGCTGGTATAATTGTGTATAGGAGATATTAAAGTGCTATAGCTGTTGTCGCCAAAATCCCAGTCGGTGCTCGCAATGACACCAGAACTAATGGTCGATGTGTTGTTAAAACTAACCGGCTCTGGGAAACAAACTTTAGCGGCAGTAAATGAAGTCTTAGGATGCGGATAAATGCGCACCGTTCTGTAGGTAGTATCCATACAAGAAACTGCAGATTCTGTTACCAACATCACTTTAAACAAGCCTTCGTTTTTGAATTTCAAAGGATTTGGTTTGTCAAGGTTTGACGTTTGTCCATCGCCAAACACCCATTTGCTGTTCACAAAGGTAACACGTGGATTGGTTTTGGTATTTACAAAATTAAACAGATTGCTCTTCCAACATTGAGAATCTAGCTCTGTAAAATCGATAGTAGAATTGTGGTGGTTTTCGAGGTAAATCAAATTTCTCGAGGTGTCAGTACAGCCTTTATCGGTAAGGATAGACAATTCCACAAAATGGTTTTCTGGTAAACTAAATTGTTTACCAATGAAGTCTTTTGTATTACCAGTACTTAAGTCGTCAAACCACCATTTAGAGCTATAAGTACCTCTGCTAACAGTGGATGTATTGGTAAAATCAAAACTGTGCTTATTGAAACATTGGTCAATATCATTGACTACAAAACCGGCTTTTGGTGTGGCATAGAAGCCCACCGGCAAGGTGTTAGAATCTTTACAATTGTAGTTGGTTTCCACCATCAATTGGATAGTATAAGAGCCGCTGTTGGCGTATGATTTAATAGGATTTTTGGCGGTGTCTTTGGTGTTGTCACCAAATTGCCAATTGTAACGCATGCTGCCAAATTGAACCGTAGAATTGTTTTGAACCACAAAGCGGTTAAATTTAAAACACTGAGAATCGTTGTTGAGGGCAAACTTAACATTGGCGTGTGGCGCTACCACTATAATTTTCTCTATGGTATCGTAACAGTTGGTAAGCGATGAATAAGACACCAAACTCATTGGATACAATCCAGGCGTATTGTAAGTTGCATTTACAGGCGTGATTCCAGTGTTCTTATTTCCGTTTGCATAATCCCACCAATAGCTCAAAGTACTCATGGCACTGAAAGTTGTTTTATTGGTAAAACTGTACAAGTGGCCTCTGAAACATTGAATGGAATCGTTGATATCAAACTCAGAAATAGGACGTTCTAATAAAGCAATATCGTGTTGAGCAGAGTCGCGGCAACCATGGTCGGAAATGGCTTTATAGGTTATGGTGTATGAGGCTGATTTATTTGGATAAATCTTGTTGTTTGGTTGGTAAAGATTAGAGAATGTATTGTCTCCAAAATTCCAAGCACTACTTAATACACCATACTTTAATTTGGTCTTATTGGTAATTACGAAGTAGTTCTTTTGCCAGCATTGGCTATCGTTAGGAATTACAAAATCAACCACTGGTTGGGCAAAAGTAACCGCAATTTTCTTCGCAGTATCGTAACAGTTCTTGTCGCTTAACACAATCAATTTAACATTAAAGGTGTCCTCGGTTCTGTATTTATAGTTGTTAACTTGGTAGGTATTAAAGAACTTATTGTCGCCCATATCCCAAGTGTACTGAATGATGCTTCCCTTGGAAACAGAACTTGAATTGGTAAAACTAAAGTCATTGCCTCTATAACATTGACGGTCTTTGCTAATGGCAAAACCGGCATCAGGGCTAACGTTTAACACCAAGGTTTTATACGCAGTATCTTTACAAGCATTCTCGGTATTGCTAATTAAGCGAACATTGTAAACTGAATCTTTAAAATACTTTTTAGTCGGGTTGGTGTCTGAACTAAATCCACCGTCTGCAAAATCCCAAGCATAAGTCAATTGACCATGTTTTAAAGTCGATTGGTTGGTAAACACAAAGTTTTGTTGCTTGAAACATTGAACATCATTGTTAACTATGAACTTGGCTTTGGCTTGTGGGAAAACCACCATTTGCTTTTCAATGGTATCTGAACAAGCATTGTTTGACACCACCACCAAGCGCACTTTAAAGGTGTCTTCGCTGGCGTATACTTTATTCAAACTGTTGGTACTATCTGAGCTTGTCAAATCGCCATGGCTCCAGTAACTATTAACGATGCTTCCACTTGCAATGCTTGAGGAATTGGTAAAATTAAAGTTATGTCCTTTGTAACATTGCTTGTCCGTATTGCTATTGAATGCAGCTAATGGACTTGCATTTACAGTCACCATTCTGCTAAAGGTATCCTTACAATTTTGATTGCTAGTAGATACCAATGTCACAGAATAAATACCATAACTGTTGTATTTTTTCTTAGGACTTATACTGTCAGAACTGCTGTTATCGCCAAAGGTCCAACGGTGGCTTAGAGAACCTGATTTAATACTTGAGGTATTAGGGAAAACAAATTGGTGTTGGTCAAAACACTGAACAGGATCTAGGTTTGTGAACTGCGCTTTCCCTTGAGGGAAGGTCACCACCATGGCATTGGCAGTGTCGCGGCAATTGAGATTTGAAACCGAAATTAAACGCACAGTGAAACTGTCTTCAGTCTTGTAATTGTAATTGCTAATGTCTTTTAGTTTTGAAGAATCTCCATTTCCAAAAGTCCATAAATTCTTAGCCACAGATCCGTAGCGAATACTGCTGGTATTGGTCAAATTGAACAAATTGCCTTTGAAACATTGACGGGCATTGTTAACCGTAAACTTAGCAACTGGGTAAGCACCCAAATACACTGATTTTATTTTTTGAGCATAACATCCAACACTGGTGGTGCTGGATAGTTTAACCGAATAAATAGAGTCTTTACTAAAAGTCTTATTTAAGAAATTACTGTCGGTGCTGCTGCTGGCGTCAGAAATATTCCAATTGTAATTGAGGCTGCCTTTAAATTTGGTCGCATTGGTGAAACTAAACGAATGGCCATTGAAACATTGGGTGTCCTTATTGATGGTAAAATCAATTACAGGCGTTTCATTGATGTTAATTGTTCTAACAATGGTATCGCGGCAACCTCGAGGCGACCATACAGAAAGTTTTATTTTAAATTGTCCCGCTTTAGGGAAACTATGGCGACTTAATGAATCGGTGCTGTTGCTTGTTGAATCGCCCCAATTCCATACATATGAAAGCGGTCTGTTTTTAGAATACGAAATACTTTTAAATGGTATAGAGTCGCGCGAGCAATAAACGGCATTAGGTACCAAGAAGTTTGCTTTCGGATTCGGCACCACGGTAAGCGATTTGCTCATGGTGTCAATACAACCATTCTTGTTTTCGTAAATCAATAAAATCTTGAACACCCCTGAATCTGTATAGGTTCTTTTTCCAACAGGGTTGCTGTTGCTTATAACAAAACCTTCACTGAAAAACCATTTGTATCGTCTGTGGTCGTTTACATTAATTACAGTATTGTTCTTAAGTTCTATGGCATTGTTGTTAAAGCAAGTGTCTTTTCGTAAGAAAGTAAAATTCGCTTTAGGTGAAGGCAATACATCGACCACCATAAAGGTATCGTGGTAACAATTGTATTTTGTATTGGCCCTTAAAATAACAGGGAAAGTATTTGCCTTTTTGAAGCGGTGCACCAAAACGGTATCCATGGTGGTGATTACCGTATCGCCGAAATCCCAGCGGTAACTGGTAACGGAATCTTTAAATTGAAAAGTAGAACGGTTTTTAAACACCACATCTATGTTTCTGTTTAGGCAAAATGAATCGTTAGAAACTGTGAAGTTTGCTTTAGGGATTGAGCTATTACTTGCAATAAAGGTATCTCTGAACACACATCCGTTTCGTTCTTTTACCTCAAGCCATAACAATCCTGGATTTTTAACCGCTCGATAATAGACTGGGTGACCGTCATTCCATTTATACTCGTTGTCAATGTTAAAGCCTTTTGAAATCAGAACAAAATCAACCTTACCACAAATGGCGGTATCCTTACCGAATAGGGATTGAATTTTTGTATCAGCAACGTATAAGGTCTTTGTAACCGAATCCTTGGCATTGGTCCGCTTGTGGTAACAATACATTTTAACGGTATACCAACCGGTGTCTTTGTACTTATGTCTTATGACTGGCCCTGTACCTGTAGTATTGTCTCCCAATTTCCAAGAATAATTGGAAAAACTATCATTCAAGACCGCCTGAAATTTGACAGTGTCTCGCTTGCATTGGGCGTTTGTGATGACAAAATTATTTTGTATGGGTTTGAAATTCGCTGCAGCGGCAAAGGCATAGCCTTCAAACCAAAGATAGCCATATACATAGGCTAAGAATCCTTTATTACTTTTCAGGTAATGGCTACCACTGTCAACTTGTATTTGGGCAAAATGGTAATTGCTGAAATTCGACTTGGTTTTCCAAGCAGAACTTGGCAAGCTTTTGTTGTTAATTTGAAAATTGGCTGTGTCGGTGGTTTTGGTCATTACATTAATGTAATGTTCAGGACCACTTTGTTGCCACCACCAGTTGTTGTTCCACCACCACCACATGGTTTGGCTAACTGTGTTTACGGTAGCACTTTGACCAAATTGCTCGTCTGGGAACAACATCATCATAGCTGGGTCGCCAATATAGGGTTTGCTTGAGTGGTTGCTACAACCGTATCCACCTAAGGCGAATTGAGCTACGGAGATTCTGTTGTTGGCTGTAATACGCAACAAAGTATCAGAATATGCTTGGTAGGTGTATGATTTTCCTTGGTTAAGATTGCACAAAAAAGATCCATTGATACTCACAACAGTATTGTTCTCAGCTGCCACAATTTTCAAGGTATAACCCTTTGTGTTTTCCTTGAAAGGCATAGCTGTGTAGTTATTTCCCCAAGTGATGGTTGGCATCATTTGCTCGTAAATATGGTCCCAACTACTCCAACATTGAGTATTGTTATACATCCTTGTGGTGTAACTCTGTCTGTTCCCTGCAAATACTGCGTATTTGGAGTTAATATATTTCGATCTGACTATACTACCTGTAAGGTCAAAATCGGTGGTCATGTATTGAAAAGTCTGCCCTTTCTTTAAAGTTATTTGGAATGGCACACCTGCAGGACTATTCCGGGAAGATGCTCCTGTGGGGACAACTTCAATAACAGAAGAGTCGGCTATACCAACGATAGTAAATTCAGGTGATTGTAAACTTTTACCGTTGCAATACCAGCCCCAAGCGTAACTGTCGTGGTTGGTGGTAATAAAATATTCTGGGGAATAAGCAATTGAAGTTACGGGAATAACAACCGTTGCTCCCTTAGACCACCAATAGCGGTTTACCGCATAAACATTGATGGTTGTATCGGCTCTGATGTTTACCCCATTGGTGGTTACAGAATCTGAATAGCGGCATACTACCTCACGTGGCATGCGCACCATGGTGGTAATATTTGGGGCTAAGGTCACCGATTTGGAGAAATTCTGACCCGGAGCCGTTATGGTTACCTTGGCGGCAAATTGTGAAGACAAAAACAGCTCAGCTGTGTCGTTGTTGTAGTAATAGTTGTTGTAATAGCAACCCCAATCTTGGGCCATAAAAGCCACCCAAAAATCCTTGCCCGCGGTTCCCTGAGCACTTGATTTAGAAGAACTTATAATTAAAAATAAAACAATAAACAGTAACTTTTTAATCATTTAATTATGGTGTCAATAGTGATTTAATTGCTAAAAATCTATACTTTTGTCAAAAATAGGTGTTTTTACTCAAAGAAATGTCACCAAATTGTAAAATAAGCATTTAAACCAATGAAGACAGCCAATAGCTACGCCAAACAGATCTTTTGTTTAGAGGGGGATTGGCATCCTGATTTACGCCAAAAAGACACCATTGAAAACGCTTTGAAGTTCATGGAAACTGCCAGTGGAATGAAGATAAAATACATCCACAGACACTGCAGTACGCCTCAAGAATTGGAAAATCGAATCAACGAATACACCAAAAAGCGCTATGCCCAATTCAGCATTTTTTATTTGGCTTTTCACGGGGTGCCAAATGGCCTAAAACTCAGTCCAAAAAACATTTTATCCTTAGATGAATTGGCTGAAATGGCTGATGGCAAACTGCAAAATAAAATTTTACATCTTGGCAGTTGCGAGACCTTAAACATCTCAAAACCACAGATTAAAAAAATCCTAAAGCAAACAGGTGCTTTGTGCATCAGCGGATTTAAAAAAGAAGTTCCTTTTGTGAGCTCCACCATTTTCGACGTATTGTATTTTGAAATGTGTCAGTATTACAAACAAATGAATGTAATTGAAAAGCACATGAAGAACTATTACGGAAAACTAATGAAGGAGCTACAATTCGTCATGGTATATGAATAACGACATCAAAGAAAAATTCAGAACAAAGAACGGCTACTGCTTTTTGTTAAGCGACCGTTTGATAATGGGCAGGACCAATGAAATAGACCCTTCAAAAGTCAACAGCAAAGACCCTATAAAATCTATTATTGGTATTTATTTATTGCTTTCAATTGGCCTATTTTACTATGCCAATTTTGAATACCAAAGACACAGCAACATCAATGCTTTGATCTATTTGTGCCTAGGTCTATATCTTAGCATTGGCGCTTTATACAGCCTGCGTTATTCAGCAGTTTCTCTCATTGAATACAAGAACATTAAAAGCATACGCATCAGACGCAGTATACCTGGCTTGGTGCGCAACCGTTTTGTGGTAAGTTTTGAAAACGCGGAAGGAAAATTAAACAAACGATTAATCCTTATGCCCGGCACCTTAGGCAAGGGTGAAGCTGAAACCGAATTGGCAGAAGCGGCCTTTGAGCGTATGGGATTTAAAGTGGAGTTGTA
>JAOASJ010000093.1 GCA_030158725.1 Bacteroidia bacterium | reverse complement strand
AATCATTTCCTGTTAGAATATGGCTCAATCGAATATGTTCAGGTAGAGCATCTACGCCAATGCCGCAGATAGTAAGTGGTTTTAGAAATTAGTGTATCTTTGCTTAAAAGATGCTTAAAAAACTATTACTACTTTTTTTTATTTGTTTATATTCGTTGGGGTTTGCACAAAAAGAAGCCAATATTTGGATGATCGAGCGTGGAAATGGCCTTGATTTTTTTGATGATACAGCAAGATTTTATGGCGGATGTAAGCTGGGTGACAACGAAACGTCAAGTAGCATTTGTGATAAAGATGGAAATTTATTGTTCTACACAAACGGAATTGTAGTATATAATCGTTTTCATAAATTAGTTAAAAATGGAACAGGACTTGGTTTTCCTTTAACTCAAAACGAGTCAACGTCATTTCAAGGATCTTTAATATTAAAACATCCATTAAATGACTCTATCATGTATATTTTTTCGACAGATTATAGAGGTCAGCAGGGTGGTTTAGTTTATTCCGAACTTTCGATTCATAGAAATAATGATTCAGGTTTAATACTAAAAAAAAAGATTAGGCTAACTTCAAATGTGAATGAATCCATTCAAGCAATTAATCACCAAAATGGAGTTGATATTTGGATAATTACACATGGATATGGGAATAGCACGTTTAACAAGTTTTTAATTACTAAGAATGGACTCTCAAACTGTCTTAAAACACAGAATATCGGTTTTTTTCATTCTACATTTTCTGGCTCAGGTGCACAATCTTGTTCTAAATTTTCTAGCAATGGGAATCAATTTATTCACATTGATTTTAATCGAGAAAAAATTGAAATTTTGAAATTCAATTCAGAAAATAGCCTGTTTTCCACACAAAACAAATTATTTGATGTTAAAGGTGGTGTTTATTTTGCTGAATTTTCCCCAAATGGCAAACTAATATATTTGGTCTACCCAGACAGTTTGTTGCAACTAAATATTGAAAAGCGATCGTTTATCAAAATTGGGAATAATAATTCTTATACTCAATTACAAATGGCAAAGAACGGCAAAATTTATGGGTCAATCCAAGATTCTGTTCACTTAATTGAAATAAGTAGCCCAAACACTGAAGGAAAATTCTGCAATTTTTTTAAAATTAGAAATTTCTTTTCAAATTCTATTTCAACTTCGCTTCCCAACTTTAACCAATCTTATTTCTATACCCCAGCAATAGATTATTCGTACCAATTGGATTGCCGATCAAACACCATTGAATTGTGGGGTAAGGATACGTTTAATGGCAACAAGTTTCAATGGGGCTTGCGTAAATTGTATTCAAACGACACCTTTGCTTTGATTTCAACTGCTATAAATACAAGCTATAGTTTTTCAGATACTGGTAGCGTGCAAGTTCGTTTTATTGCAGCAAACTCTACACGCACGGATACTGCGCTCAAGACCTTGATAATTTACCCCAAAGTAAACCAGCATTTCCTAGGAAAAGACACGGTATTTGCTTCAGGCTCTATTTTTACTAAAACATTAGCATCACCACCCAACGCCTTTTGTAACCGTTGGTTTTATAAGGATAGTCTTGTCTCAAGTTCTGATTCTTTACAAGCTACTAAATTTGGAACCTACACTTGCCAATCGAGCAACCAATCATTCTGTTCAATTACCGATACTCTAGTTATAAGACCTTGTGCTGATACTTTGTCTGTGCCAATCATTTTGCGCAGCCGAGACACCTTAATGGTGAGCAATTACAGCTCAGACAGTTTGGTATGGGTGCTTAATGGCATGGCGGTTCAAAAAGGATATAAGAATTACTATCATTTTAAAGACACCGGCACTTTTTATGTCGTTTTACATAGAGCTTTAAATTGTCCTAAAAGCAGCAGCGCTTTTGCAATTAAGACCCTCTGTATAGATACTTTAAAAACGCCAATAATTTCCAGAAGTCGAGATTCACTGTTTGTTGTCAATTATCAAACAGATAGCTTGTTTTGGTTTAAAAATGGGCAACTTGTTCAAGCCAGCAAACAAAACAATTTTCACATGGGCGATACTGGCAACTATTCTGTTGAAGTACACAGGCCTTTTCATTGTACTAAAACCAGTCAACCTTTTGCCGTCAATTCGGTTTGCATTGATTCCTTGAAACGTCCAATTATTTCACAAATAAATGACAGTTTGTTTGTTGCCAATATGAAAGCGGATAGCCTGAAGTGGTATAAAAATGGTGTGTTTTTAAGCATTAGCTCTGAAGCATATTTGAACATCAACGACACTGGTCTTTATACCGTTGAAGCGTATAAAAGATTTCTATGCGCCAAAACCTCATTAGCATTTAAGGTGAACAAACTTAATATCGCCGTAAATGAATGGTTGACCAAGCAAGTCAATATTTTCCCAAATCCAAGTGAAGGTGAATTAACGATACAATGCACTCAAGATTTCAAACTTAAAGTTGTGGATGCAATTGGCAAATTGTTGTTTGAGCAAGACAATTTAAAAACCTTAGAATTACCCAAAGGAATTTATACTTTCTACATCACAATAGCTGGGGGAACGGTTGTAAAGAAAGTAGTGGTGTTGTAAGTAAAAAGCGCTTAAGAGTGAAATCTATGCAATCTACCACAACAAAGCCAAAGCTTCTTTTGCAAGTTCTTTATTGAGCAATTCTTTTGCAACTAGAATTGAATCTTGGCCGGCATACTTGGTTTTGATTTCTGTTGAGGACTCATGGCTCGGAGCTTCTTCAACATTTCCAAGTTTACCCAAATCATTTCCTGTTAGAATATGGCTCAATCGAATATGTTCAGGTAGAGCATCTACACCAATGCCACAGATAGTAAGTGGTTTTACCAATTCGAACAATGCTTCTCCATTGGCTCTGCAGTACCAATCGCCACCCATACGGGCCACCAAATCAATTTTTGTTTGATCAATTTGACCGTGTTCGTTTAGTGCATTTTCTTGAATGTGCATTTTAACGACTTTGCAAATAATGAGGTTACCTGCACCACCTTCTTGGCCCAATTCAATAATATTTTCTACAACACATTCAAGTTGAACGGGACTTTCTTTAACACGGGCAGGTTTAACCAACTCAGATTCAATTGGGGTAAAACCTGTTTTAACAAATTCATCGACACCCTTTGGGAAAGGAGAACTTGCCAAAGACATTTGCTGCACCATATTGTAAGTTACCACATTGATAACCACTTCTGCCACTTCTTTAACATTCTTGTATGTGTCTTTACTTTCACCTGTTCTTCCACTTCTTGCTGGAGAAAAAACCAAAATTGGTGGGTTTGCACTAAACACATTAAAAAAGCTAAATGGCGCAAGATTTCTGTTGCCATCTTTATCTACAGTACTTGCAAAACAAATTGGTCGAGGCCCTACACTTCCCAATAAAAGTTGGTGTAATTTTGGAATTGTTAATTCTGAAGGATTTAATGATAACATGTTGCAAATTTAGCAAATTGTAATGAATGCTTTTGACATAGAATGGATAATTTCTATAGATTCCACTTATGTCAAGATTGGAATAGATGAAGAGCAGACAATTTTTAATTTGTATCTTTGCGGCTTCAAACATGGCTAAGGTTGTAGTAGGTTTAAGTGGTGGAGTAGATTCATCTGTAGCGGCATATCTCTTGCAAGAAGCAGGACATGAAGTTATAGGTATGTTTATGAAAAACTGGCACGATACTTCAGTAACCATTAGTGATGAATGTCCTTGGATTGACGACAGCAACGATGCCATCATGGTGGCTGAAAGTTTGGGCATTCCTTTTCAAACGATTGACTTAAGCGAAGAATATAAAAAGCGCATAGTAGATTATATGTTTGCTGAGTACGAAGCTGGTAGAACACCTAATCCAGATGTATTGTGCAACCGTGAAATAAAGTTTGATGTATTTTTAAATGCAGCGGTGAAACTGGGGGCTGACTATGTAGCAACTGGGCACTATTGCAGAAAAGAAGAAATAGATACAGCAGAAGGCAAGGTATACCGATTGTTGGCGGGAAAAGACGGCAACAAAGACCAAAGTTATTTCTTGTGTCAAGTCACTCAAAAGCAATTATCAAAAGCCTTATTTCCAATTGGCCATTTAACCAAACCAGAAGTAAGAGAGATAGCGGCAAAAATGGGATTGGCCACTGCCACTAAAAAAGATTCGCAAGGACTTTGTTTTATAGGAAAAGTGCGTTTACCAGAATTTTTGCAACAACAATTAAAACCCAAAACGGGAAATATTATTGAAATAGCTGCAAATTCTAGTTTATACAGCAATGTTGAGACGCCAAGGTATTCGAGCAGTGACGAAGACTTACACGCATTTACCCGCGCCATTAAATACCAAGAAACAGATGGAAAAAAAGTAGGTGAGCACAGTGGTGCACATTATTTTACCATAGGTCAGAGAAAAGGTTTGAATGTAGGCGGTAAAGCTGAGGGGATGTTTGTTATTGCAACAGATACAATTACCAATACCATTTATGTTGGAATGGGCGATCAGCACCCTGGCTTATTGCGCAATGGTTTGTTTGTTCCCCAAGCAGATGTGCATTGGATAAGAGAAGATTTAAAATTAGCAATAGGCGAAGAGAAAGATTTTCTTTTGAGAATTCGCTACAGACAAACTTTGGCAAATGGCCGCTTATATCAAAGAGAAGAAGGTATTTATATTTTATTTGAGCATCCTACCAAAGCCATAGCAGCAGGACAGTTTGCCGCATGGTACTTAGAAGATGAATTGGTGGGTAGTGGTGTAATCTCTTAAATAAAAAAAGCCTTCCGAAAGGGAAGGCTTTTTAAATATTGTTTTATAAAATTATTCGCAGGCTTTCTTTACAAATTCTTCCCACTGTTCATCAGGAACATAAACCAATTTTGGTGTTTTCCAATTGCCGGTGAAGAAATTCGTTTTCAACTCACTGCCTTTACCAATCCAAGCATAACGTTTACCGTTTACAACCACATAGGCCATAAAGACATGGTCTGCATAGGCTTTCTTTTCTTTCTTACTGATAAATGGTTGGTTAAAACTGTGTTTGCCTTTGTTTTTGATAAATGAAGCTGTTGTAGTTTTATCTTCCTCTTTGGCACCATATATTACCAATACATTGTTGAATTTTTTGGTTTTAATTTTTACATAGTTACCAGAACTAGCTACTTCTCCATTATCAGTTTCAGTGCTTTTTGATTTTGAACTACCTTTTTCAAGTGGGGTTAATTCCAATAAAGAATAGAAACCTGAGAATGGTGCTTCAAAAATCCAGTAGTCGCAATTGGCTAAACCTTGACAAGCATCGTTTAGAACAATTTTAGTGGTCCAATCGAAGAAATTGTCTTTTTTAGTATCAGCAGGAAGTATTGCGTATTGTTTGCCTTCATGCGCTGGGAATTTGCTTTTAGGAATCATGATTAATACTTTGGTTTTTTTAACCATAATCATGTCAGCGGTATCATTTTTTTGAGAAACATTAAAGTCAATAAACTTTACGATTTCACGCTCAAATTTCGGAATTTGAGGAACATTGCCTACACCAGGTAAAAGGAAACTGTTGCAGAAGTTCAAGTATTCATTAGGGTATAAACCATCAACTACTTGCATGTAGGTGCTGTTCACGTCCATTTTCTTGAAACATCCATCATTTAAAATAACGATGGTTTTATCGTCGCCAAAGCGCGCTAAAGAATTTGATTTGTCTGGGGTTTCTAGTCCACCGAATGGATCGGCATTGCAATATCCGCAGCTGTATTTTTTGCCAGCATTGTGCCAAATGTTTAAGTTAACATTGCTGATAGAACTTGTGTAGCAAGATTTATCGCCTGCAGAAAAAGTACTTCTATTGTTAGCTATTGTTTTATCAGTAAGCTTCCAGGAAACAGGTTTGCTTTTCTCTTCGATACCTGTGTAAAGGTTGTAATCAGTAGAATGATTAGCCATTGGCAACTCAACTTCAACTGGTAAAATTCCTTTAATTGGTTTGCCCTTAAACGTAGCAGTAACTTTGAACATGCCAGCACTTAGAAGTTTATTTCCTTCGTTGTCTAGGTTGCTCAAATTGTATTTTTTCATGTCATCAGCACTTTCCACATAAATGAAATTAAATACCAATTCGTCGTTGTTGTAATTTTCAAATGTATTTGCTTTAATTTTTACAGAGGCACAACCTGATTTAATGATGGTATCTCTGTCTGGACGGGCCATATAAAGCACAACATCCACGCGACGCATTTCACTTAAGTCAGCTTCTTTACCCGTGGCGGTCTCACCAAAAAAGGCAGAGGCAAATTTAACTTTAAACTTCATCAGACCTTTACCTGTGATGTAATTAGATACGGTATCGGTACGGCGGTTTGAAAGTTCCAAATTGGCTTCAGCACCGCCAGTTGTATCAGCATATCCATTCACTTGAATACGTCTTACATTTGGATTGGTTTGTAGTAAAGAAACCAAAGAGTCAAGAGCTTTGTAGCCTTCAGGTTTAATTTTATCTTTACCAATATCAAAATATAGGCTGTATTTCTGAGTGATAGGCGCAGCAGGTTGAGAACTTACTTTACCATCGTTTTTCTTAATTGGTGTTTGAGAGAATGTTACTTGAGTGCTAAGGCATATTAGCAAACCTAGTAGCACTAATTGTAGTCGGAAATTTTTCATGCGACGCAAAAATATTGAAATTCATCCGCATTTTAAAGTTAAAATTTTATTAATATTTTACTTTAATTAATTGATTGATAGGATATTAGTATAATTTACTTAGACATTCAATAATCGAACTTAATCGATACTAAATAGTGCTAAGCCTCAACAGCATCAATATCAATAGCTTAGTGTAAATTTATTTTTCAATAAATTATTATAGAAATTGAATTGCCGCTAAATAAATTTAGCATTACAAAAAATTTCATAAAGTCACTCAGCGATTAAAATATTGCTTAATTGCTGAACTGCGATTAAAAATGAAACTAAATTTCTAGTATATTATACTTTAAGTATTATGGCAACAATCTACCATACATTCTAGGGAATGGAATACTTTCGCGCACGTGTTTTAGTTTGCACAACCAAGTTACCAAGCGTTCTAAACCTAATCCAAAACCAGCATGTGGAACACTTCCGTATTTTCTTAAGTCAAGGTACCACTCGAATTCAGCCATTGGTAGATCATGCTCAATGATTTTATCGCGCAATTTTTGCTCGTCTGTTTCACGTTCACCACCACCAACAATTTCACCATAACCTTCTGGTGCTAAAACATCGACACCTCTAGCGAATCTTTGATCGTTAGGGTTGCGCTTTAAGTAGAAGGCTTTAACTTCATGTGGCCAATCGTAAACCATAACAGGAACATCAAACAATCTTGTAATAACTGTTTCGTCGCTACCACCTAGGTCGTTACCATATTCAAAGTTCTTAGCGCTTTGTATCCATTGAGGAATATTTCTTTGTTGTTCCTCTAAATCTTTTAAGTCGTTTTTAAGGGTAGCAATTTTGTTTTGGTTAAAATTGATTTCACCTTTTTTCATACCAGGAACAGCCAATTTTGCTTCTCTATCTGCAATTTCAGCGTTGGCAGCCGCTATTTCCAATTCAACTTTTGCCAATTCATCTTCAAGAGATTTTATGCTGTTTTGACCATTTACATCTTTTTCTCCTTTAATGATAGCAACTGCTTCATCATAGCTTAAGCGAGGGAATTTTTTCAAACTAGACTCAAGTATGCTGGTATCTCTATCAATTAATTTAAGTTCGTTTTGGCAGTTGTCCAATACCGCTCTGATAACGAATTGCAAGAAGTTTTCAATTAGATCCATGTTTTCGTGGATGTCCATGAAAGCAACCTCAGGTTCAATCATCCAAAATTCAGATAAGTGACGACGTGTTTTACTTTTTTCTGCTCTGAATGTTGGGCCGAAGGTATAGATTTTACCAAATGCCATTGCCATAGCTTCACCGTATAACTGTCCACTTTGACTTAGATAAGCGGGGTCGCCATAAAAGTCTGTTTCGAAAAGATTGGTTGTACCTTCACAAGCATTGCCTGTAAAAATAGGGGCATCCATTTGTACAAAACCTTCCTTTTGGAAAAATTGATGTATGCTGTAGATAATGGTATTTCTGATTCTTAAGATGGCCCATTGACGTTGGCTTCTTAGCCATAGGTGACGTTTGTCCATTAAGAATTCTATACCATGCTCTTTTTTTGCAATTGGATATTCTTCAGCAATTTGAATGACAATTAACTTGGTCACTTGTATTTCAAAACCACCAATTTGACGTTCGTCTTTTACAACGATACCGTGTATTTCTGCAGCACTTTCAAGACTTAGTTTGCCAGCATTTTCAAATTCTTCTTCAGTAATTTTATTTGCGTCTGCAATACACTGACACAATCCACTTCCATCGCGAAGATTTATGAAAACCAAACCCTTACTGTCTCTGCGGTTCGCAACCCATCCTTTTAATACAACTTCTTTTCCTTCAAATTGAGGTATTTCTTTGATATACATTTTTAAATGTTTTCTTTTTAATAAACTGCAAAATTAGTTTACTTTGCACATAATTTCAGTATTAAAGAGAAAATTTCATAATGCTTAAGCAATCCCTTAGTCAAAAGCTCCTCCAGAAATTGTCTCCACAACAGATTCAATTCATCAAATTGTTGCAAATGACAACAGCTGATTTTGAAGAAAGAGTGGAACAAGAATTATTGGACAATCCTGCGCTAGAGAAGGGAGAAGATGAAATGGATCCTACTACTTTTACCGGATCTGAGACTAAAAAAGACGAGTTTAGCAATGAAGATTCTTTGAATGATGATTTTAATACTGGAGATTCTTTTGACAACGATGACTTTAATGTTTCAGAGTTTTTAAGCGGAGATGACAGCAGCGCCAGTTTCAAAATGACCGATGATTATGGCGATGAAGAGCAAAAAGAAATGCCAATTGCCTATCAGCAGAGTTTCTATGACTTCTTGGTTGACCAAGTTCATTCAAATTTTGAAGAAGGCATAGACCTTCAATTGGCCATGCACATAGTTGGAAACATCGAAGAAGATGGGTATTTAAGACGTGAATTGAGTGCAATTGTCAATGATTTGGCTTTTACTGAAAACATTAGTACAAGTGAAGATCAGTTAGAAAGAATATTAACTAAGATTCAAAATTTTGATCCACCAGGCATAGGCGCAAGAAATTTGCAAGAGTGTTTGTTGCTTCAATTGTATAAAAAGGATTACGGAGGGAATAAGTCTTTAGATTTAGCTGAAAAGATTATTGCCGATTACATGGAGGCGTTTGTTAAAAAGCATTATGATAAAATTAAAAGTGCTTTAAAAATTAACGACGATGATTTAAAAGGCGCATTGACTGAGATAACTAAATTGAACCCAAAACCTGGGCAATCTCAATCTCAATCTGTTTCTCAATATATAATTCCTGATTTTACAGTAATTAATGAAGACAGTGTATTGCGTGTTATATTGAATTCTAGAAATGCACCAGAACTTAAGTTGAGTCATTCATATAGTGAAACTCTTCAGGCTTACGATAAGGATGCAGGTAAAGACAAGCATTTAAAAGATGCCGTTCAATACATAAAGCAAAAGTTGGATGGTGCAAAATGGTTTATTGACAGTGTTAAGCAAAGACAACAAACCTTGCAATTAACCATGACGGCTATTGTACAAGCTCAAAGAGACTTTTTCTTATATGGTGATGAAATGTCTTTGAGACCAATGATTTTAAAAGACATTGCCGATAAAATTCAAATGGATATTTCAACCATTTCAAGGGTAGCAAACAGCAAATATGTGCAAACAGATTTTGGTATTTATCCATTGAAATATTTCTTTAGCGAAGGCATATTGAATGAAAGTGGGGAAGAAGTGAGCAATAGGGAAGTTAAGAAAATTCTGAGTGATGCTATTGATGGTGAAAGCAAGAAAAAGCCATTAACAGATGAGGCTCTAATGGATTTGTTAAAAGAGAAAGGTTATAATATTGCAAGACGCACTGTGGCAAAATATAGAGAGCAATTGAATATTCCTGTAGCTAGGTTGCGCAAAGAATTGTAATGAAACTCAAAAACTTAATATTAGTTCTATCAATTTTCTTGTTTGTAATGGGCATGAACTCATGCAAAAAGAAGGAGGAAATAATTGCACAGAAAGCTTATGAACCTTCAACTATGAATAAGTTTTTTGAAGACTATATTCTAAATAAAGACATACGTGTATTTCAAGCCAAATTTGAGGGAAGAGACACCACTTCAATGTATAGCGATTATGTCTTTAAGTTGTATAAAAACACGTATTACGACGGCCCATTTGAAGCAAGAAACAGCACAGATACTTTTACTGGAACTTGGGAATGCAACGAAGATTATAGCAAATTGATTTTAAACATTAAGAAAAACTCAGCACTTGATTGGGTTAGTATTTCTTGGAAATTTAAAAGCAAAACTACAACAAGCATGGAACTCATTCCATGGTTTAACACCGACGGTGATCGGTATGTTAAATTTGTAAAATAGACTATAAAATCTGGCTGCTGTGGTCTTTGGTATTGACCTTTTCAATGATGTCTTGAATAAGACCTTTCTCGTCAATTATAAAGGTAGTTCTAGCAATACCCATATACTTTCTACCATACATGCTTTTTTCTACCCAAACTCCAAAAGCTTCTGCAATTGAATGGTCGGTATCGGCTAATAAATCAAATGGAAGTTCATATTTGGTGATGAATTTTTGATGCTTCTTTTCTTCATCAGGACTTACACCAATAATGGCATATCCAGCAGCAATAAATTTATTGTAATTGTCTCTTAAGTCACAAGCTTCAGCCGTGCATCCTGGGGTATCATCTTTTGGATAGAAATAAAGAACAAGCTTTTTTCCAGCAAATTCTTTTAATGTTCTTTTAACTCCATTCTGATCATTGCCGCTAAATGCGGGTGCTTTTTTGCCAATTTCTATAGTGCTCATGGGACTGTAATTATTTTTGTAAATCGTTTTTCGTTTAATCTGTTATCTCTAACAATCAATTCAATGGAATGTTTTCCGCTTACCAATTGATTGGGTATTCTACCATGGATGAAGCCGATATCATATTCAAGTAAAACCCATTGACCATTGATGTAAAAGTCAAAGTCTTTTATACCCGATGTGCCATCTGAAACTTGGAAGGAGAAGTACCCATTTCGGTTGATTGCAACAGGTGTGATATTGGGTTTTATGGTATCAAGAATAATGTGGTAAGTTCCAAATTCTTTGACCGAAGCAACTGCCCAATTCTGATTTTTTAGTTCAGTTCCATAAGATCTACCATCGGCGCTAAAGACTGTGAATTTGTTGGCATATTTCACCATTTCATTGCTAAGTCTAAAATGCAAGTCTATCTTTTTATCGAGTGGAACCAAGGTGTTTCCAATGGTATAATTGATGCCATAGTTTTTTTGATATCCAAGATGATAGTCGCTGTATAATGCATTTTTAGGAATACCAATTTTGAAGTCTTGATTTACTGTAATTAAATTGTCTTTATTCGCATAACATAGGCTTGCAGACTTGCTGTGCTGAATATATGAAATAACATTTCGACCATTTGGAGAGCCGTATAAAGTCATCTTTTTTTCAGTGCTATGACCATAAGCATCTTTAGCAACAATTCTAAAATTATAAGCTATGGTATCGTCAATAGTAAACCAACCATCTGTAGGCGATTCATTCCAAAACTCTAGGGTACTGCCATTGTCTTTGAACAATTTATGCATCTTGGTTCCAGCTTGTTTCATGCGTTTGAAATCAATATAATTGTTGTGCATACGCATTTGAGAGAACATAAATTGCTCTAATCTGCAATCGTAAATGAGCTCGTCGTTCAAATACAATTGAATATAATTGACACCGTTGTTATCACCCATTGACGTAGCATAATCGCGCATCGTAGCTCCGAAGGCATAAGTTCCGAATGCAATGGTATGTTTTCCTATTGGGACAAAAATCTTCTTTTTCTTTTTGCCTTTTTTTATAATTTGTACACTTGAAGTAGGCAAACTGATTGAAGGGAAATGACCATTGTAAAGCTTTTCTATAGAATCGCGCTTGTATAAGAATACATCGAATATAGAAGGCGCTATACGGTCTTCCATTTTAATACCAAATAGCAAGGGATTAACTGGAGCTTCTGACTTGGTTTCGCGAATTTCAAAATGTAGGTGAGGACCTTGCGATGCACCAGAATTCCCACTATAGGCAATTATTTCACCGCGTTTTACTTTAAGTACATCAGCTTCAGGAAAAATTTCAATCTCATACTGTTCATGTAAGTATTGATTTTTAGTGATAAACCATTGTATAGATGCCGGGAATTCACTTAAATGGGCATAGACACTTGTGTACCCATTTGGGTGGGTAATATAAATTGCCTTACCATATCCAATAGTAGAAATATTAATGCGGGATACATACCCATCGCAAACAGCAAGTACTGGTCTACCAATAACGCCACCAGTTCTAATGTCTAAACCACCATGGAAGTGATTGGGTCTAAGTTCACAATAGGTTCCAATAATCTCATTGTTGCCATTAAAAGGTAAACCGAAATCATTTTTTGGATATGGTTTTTTATCTTCAGCAAAAACGGAATTTACCTGAAGAAATAAAGTAAGTATTATGTAGATTAAATGGTATTTCACTTAATTAAAAAGTCAAACATTTCTTTATCCTCAATATAGCCTTTTAAGTTATCACCAATCGCAACAGGACCAACACCAGCTGGGGTTCCAGTGAATATAAGATCACCGGTTTTTAAAGTAAAATACTCTGATACAAAACTGATGATTTGATCAACATTAAAAAGCATATCAGCTGTATGGCCATTTTGAACAGTAGTGCCATTTTTCAATAGATGAAAATGCAGGTCTTGTATTGGTTGATCTAGAGTGATAAAATTACCAATAACAGCAGAGTAGTCGAAAGCTTTTGCAAGCTCCCATGGCAAGCCTTTCGACTTAAGTTCATTCTGAACATCACGGGCGGTAAAGTCAATTCCTAAAGTAATTTGAGAATAATATCTTGAAGCAAATTGAGGCAATATACTCTTTCCAGCTTTGTCTATTTTTACAACAATTTCTGCTTCATAGTGTACGTCTTTGCTGAAACTTGGCAAGTAAAAATCATCGTTATTTTTTAGCAGAGCTGTATCAGGTTTACAAAAAATAACTGGCTTATCAGGGATTTCATTTCCTAGCTCCTTAGCATGCAATCCATAGTTTCTTCCAATGCAAATAATTTTCATTTATGCAAACCTACGAAAAATATAAAACTTGAACTTCAATTGTTTATCAAGATTGTTGATAACAAAAGACTTATGTATTAATTAGTCTTTTAAAAACTTTAACCACCAAGGCAATTTGTTTTTAATTATTTGCAAGTAATGCGATGAAACCGACCCGAATTTAGAATAAAAATAAGCAACAGATTTGATGTCAGAACCTTCAAAATCAAAGATGATGTTTTTATTGGAATATTCTTTAAGCACCTCGTCAATTAAGATATGGGTAGCACCATATTTCTTGCCTTCATCAGTAGGCGCTGCCATTGCATAGTGTATTCTGTTGTTTGAGATAAAAAAGAAACCAGCACACCATAAACTGCCATCATTTCCTAAAACAGCTCTACAAAAACCTTTGTTTTGTTTTAGTGCTTCACTTGCACAATTTGTAATTTTCAATTTAAGTGATTCGACCTTAGGGTAATGTTGACCATAGGCATTGAAGAAACAATCAGCAACAGTATTAATGTCAATGTCTTTGTGGTAGCTGAAACCCTGAATCATTGATTTTGCTAAATTTTTCTTAGCATCGGCATTGTATTGGTCGTAAATCTCGGTGTAGTCTTGGTTTAAATTGATACAAAAACTTGTGCGGTTGATGAAACGTACACTCGGGCTAAAATATTGATTTTGGTAATTGAGGTGGAAATTCCAGTACAAGAATTTAGATGGAATTTTATCGATAAAATCGGTGATTAGATTTTCGGAAATTTGATTTTTTGAAAATAATCCAAGTTGTTGGCAGAAATAAGGCTGGTAAAGGTATTTAATGAAAAACTTACGGTTCCATACCAGGGGGAAAACGGCCTCATAATCACCAAGCACCAAAGCATCCCATTTTTTCCCTGCCATTGCATTTAAAAAAAAGGCATAGGGGTAGATTAATCCATTTGGTGATTTTTCAATACAGGCATCCCATTTTATGAGGTCTATTTTTTTATGCTTTATATATTTAATCTCACTCATGGTTCCAAAAAGAAAAAACTTTATCCCAATTTTCCCAACCTCTATGATTGCTTAGGGATTCGTTATGGAATACAAAAACAAAGGGCAAGTTTAGAACCTTACAAATATCCTTTAATTTCTTACTAGAAGATATCGTTTCATCTATAGTCATAGTTTGAAAATTTTTGTAGGCCACATCCATAACAACAAAAGGATGTATTAATAGTTTTGTAAAATTTTCTGATTCCAAATTATACCAATAAAAAGGGTAGGCTGTTGCTGCTCTGAATCCTGCGATTTCAGAATAACCCATTGAGTAATCGTGTTCAATTCCAATATCAATTAAGGTTTGGTAAGTTTTGGGCAATTCAAACTTTAAATAATGTTGACGCGAGTGCAACACTTTTTTACCAATTATAGATTCTAATTTTGACTTTTCCGTTTGAATAATTTCCTTGCTACTATTGGAAGCAAAGGAAGGATGAAGGCCAATTTGATGGCCATTATTATTCAGTTCTTTTATGATATTTTGGAAGCCAGTATTGTCAGGACTGATGTTTTTATCTAAACGGCCATATTTACCAACTTGCACAAAGTAATAAGCAGGTTTTTGATTCAATAATTGTTTTTGCAAATCAAAATTATCATTTGGGTCCTTTTTGAGGTTTAGTAATACACGAGCGCGATAAAGAACTTCTTTGAAATTTAGTTTCAAGCCATCTTTCGAGAAGGCAGCTATTGTTCTAAATATATTTCTGCCCTTGTATGAGAAAACGGAATCTATATCAATACTGGCTTGAGAACTATACTCTTCTACTTTAAAATCTTGTGTTTTAAAATTGTGAAATTGGATAAGATAATTTTTAAAATCATTTACCCATTCATCAACTAGAGGTCGTTCAATAAAGTTGTTTGCAAACAAGCAAGATGATTTGTGTGAAAATCGCCCAAGATTGTCTTTGGGCGCATCGTATTCTTCATATCTTGAGAGATGGTAAAAAATACTTGAAAAAATATCAGAATAGGAATCTTTTGATGGTTCAATTGGATTTAAATTGAACTTAATTTCATCATTAATAATTGCTTTACGATCAATATTAAACAATAAACCATTTGGAATGATGTGTATTCCATACCCAATGCTATCAGTATTGTAGTTGACAATAGGGTGGTTTTTATTTAAATTGGAAATGTCTGAAACGATTACAAAATCAATACCCATACGCCATTTGAATACATAATTAAATATGTATTCTAAACGGTTACTATTCAATATGGAATGGATTTGAATCAAAACTTTGCTTATATTTGCATTTTTTGGCAAATTAACGAATAAAATTTAGAATTAATGAAAGTAGCACTGATTACGGGTATTACAGGACAAGACGGAGCATATTTAGCCGAGTTTTTACTTAAAAAAGGGTACATGGTTCACGGTATTAAAAGAAGAAGTTCTCTTTTTAACACCGACAGAATTGACCATTTATATCAAGATCCACATGTACCTAATGCTAATTTTAAGTTACATTATGGTGATTTAACTGATAGCACGAATTTGATTCGTATTATTCAAGAAACCCAACCAGATGAAATTTATAATTTAGCGGCACAAAGTCACGTTCACGTGAGTTTTGAAACCCCTGAATATACTGCAAACGCAGATGGTATTGGAACTTTGAGATTACTCGAGGCCATTAAAATTTGTGGTTTAATAGAGAAAACAAGAATCTATCAGGCTTCAACATCTGAATTATATGGATTGGTTCAAGCAGTTCCACAATCTGAAACAACTCCATTTTACCCACGTTCACCATATGCAGTGGCTAAAATGTATGCATATTGGATAACTGTAAACTACCGTGAAGCATATAAAATATTTGCTTGTAATGGTATTTTATTCAACCATGAATCTCCAATTCGCGGGGAAACTTTCGTAACAAGAAAAATAACTAGAGCGGCTTCAAAAATTGCTTTAGGTTTACAAGATAAAATGTTCTTGGGAAATTTGAACAGTCAACGTGACTGGGGACATGCGAAAGATTATGTTGAGGCAATGTATCTAATCTTGCAACAACCAGTTGCAGAGGATTATGTTATTGCAACAGGTGTAACAACAGAAATTAGAGAATTTGCTAGACAAGCATTTAAATTTTTAGGTTTGGAATTATCTTTTGAAGGTGAAGGCATCAATGAGAAAGGTATAATTTCAGGCATAGATATGGCAAGAGCCCAAGAGCTTAAATTAAACATGTCTGCACTTACTATCGGCAAAGAAGTAATTAATGTTGATCCAAAATATTTCAGACCAACAGAAGTTGATTTGTTGATAGGAGATGCAACTAAATCTAGAGAAAAATTAGGATGGGTTCCAAAACACAGTTTAAGTGATTTGGTAAACGATATGATGCAAAGTGATTTGCATTTAATGAAAAAGGACGAATACCTTAAAGAAGGTGGATTCAGAACTTTGAGTTATTTCGAATAATGGAATTAGGTGCTAAAATTTATGTTGCTGGCCATCGTGGGATGGTAGGAAGTGCCGTACACCGTGCACTGACTAAAGCAGGTTATACAAACATCATTACTAGAACATCTAGCGAGTTAGATTTACGCAATCAAGTTGCTGTAGAGGCGTTTTTTGATTTAGAAAAACCTGAATATGTTTTTTTAGCGGCAGCTAAGGTTGGTGGAATTGTTGCAAACAACACCTATAGAGCTGAGTTTATACATGATAATTTATGCATTCAAAACAACATTATTCATCAGTCTTATCTTAAGGGTGTTAAGAAATTGATGTTTTTTGGCAGCAGTTGTATTTATCCAAAAATGGCTCCACAACCATTGAAGGAAGAGTACTTGTTAACTGGGCTTTTGGAAAACACCAATGAGCCTTATGCAATTGCAAAAATTGCCGGTATTAAAATGGTAGAAGCCTATAGAGACCAATACAATTGTAATTTTATAAGCGTTATGCCAACCAATTTGTATGGGTTGAATGACAATTACCATCCTCAAAATTCACATGTATTGCCAGCACTTATCAGACGTTTTCACGAAGCGAAAATTAGTGGTGCGGAATCTGTAGAGATTTGGGGAACTGGATCGCCAATGCGTGAGTTTTTATATGCAGACGACTTAGCAGATGCCGCTTTATTTTTAATGCTAAATTACAACGATAAACAGTTTGTTAATATTGGTTCAAATGCTGATTTAAGTATAAAAGACTTGGCAATATTGATTAAAAGTATTGTTGGATTTGAAGGCGATTTGAAATTTGATACCAGCAAACCTGATGGAACACCGAAAAAATTGATGGATTCGTCGTATTTAAACAATCTTGGTTGGAGTTTTAAAACCTCATTAGAAGAGGGAATTAAGCTTGCTTACTCTGATTTTTTAAGTAAACATTAAGCCCATTTTACTGCATTCTTTGACCAACTGTGAAATTTTAGATTTCACGGATTAATACTTTCTTTACGAAATCTATTTCAAAAAATTAAAATGAAATGGATTGAATCACCGCTTGATACAAAAATTTTGCATTATTTTTGTCTATCTAATTAATATGAAAAAATTCCTGAAAATAAGCGGTATTTCCTTGCTTGTGGCTTTTATAATTTTGCTAGCCTTGCCTTTTCTATTTAAAGGTAAAATTATTCAATCTATAAAAGATGAGACCAATAAAAACATCAATGCGAAAGTGAATTTTTCAGATGATATTGGTTTAAGCCTTATCAAGAGTTTTCCTAAATTACAATTAGACATTAAGCAATTAAGTATCGTTGGTATCGATACCTTTAAAAACGATACCTTAGCCTACCTTCCTGAACTCTCTGTTACCATGAATTTGATGAGTGTTATAAAAGGGGATAAGATTGAGATCAACAGAATTTATTTGAAGGAACCAATGCTTAATATTTTGGTATTGGAAAATGGCAAAGCCAATTACGATATTGCCAAGGCTGATAGTAGTGCAGCAGATACCAGTGCTTCTACTTTTAAAATGGCCCTTGATGAATTGGAAGTATCAAACGGAAATTTGGTTTATGAAGACAAGAGTCTTACCTTTTATACTTCTTTAAAACATTTTAACCATGTTTTAAAAGGTGATTTTACTTTAGACAATTTCATGTTAGAGACCAGCACCCAAGCAGAAGAATTTACACTTGGATATGGTGGTATGAATTATATATACAAGGTTGCTGCAGACTTAAAGGTAAATTTAGACATGGACATGAAAGCCATGAAATTTACATTTAAAGACAACGATGTTTTATTGAATCAACTGCAGTTAGGTGGCGAAGGTTATGTAGATATGAACGATAATGACATGGATTTTGACATAGTTTTCAAATCTAAAAAGACTGATTTTAAAACGATAATGTCTATGGTTCCGGGCGTGTATTCGAAAAGTTTTGACCAAGCCAAAGCCAAGGGCAGTCTTGATTTTGGTGGATACTTAAAGGGAAAAATGACCGATGACAAAATGCCGGGCTTTGGCTTAAAATTAAACATAGACAATGGATTTTTCCAATACCCTGATTTGCCAAAATCATTGAACAATATATTTGTAAATCTGGCCATAGATAATCAAACGGGTTATCCCGATAATACCATTATTGATTTAAAGCGATTTGATGCTAATGTGGCTGGAGAACCTATACATGCGAGTTTGTTAATGAAGAATCCGATTTCAAACCCGTATGCCTCTGGTGCATTAAAGGGAAATGTGAATTTGGCTGAGTTTAGAAGTTTTATTCCCTTAGAAAAATCTACTGAAATAAGCGGACTAATAAAAAGTGATATTACTTTTAAAGGGTATTTAAATAGTTTACAAACCAATGCGATTGAAAAGTTTTATGCAGCAGGCACAATAGCCGCTGAACGTTTTCATTTTAAAGATCCAGTGAATTTGCCTCAAGGCACTAATTTGGATGCATCTATGAGTTTCAATCCTCAGACCATCGCATTGAATTTATGCAAAGGAAATGTTGGTTTGAGTGACTTTGACGCTAAAGGTCAAATTGATAATTTGTTTGCGTATATGATGCGCGATGAGTTGCTTAAAGGAAGTTTTACTTTGAATTCAAATTACATGAACGTAAATGAATTTTTAAGTGAAGAAACAGAGGTTAAAAAAGAGCCAAGTGCCGCAGATAGTATTCCTATGCAAGCCTTTGAAGTGCCTGGTAATATTGATTTTGTGTTTAATTCAAATATCAATACAATGATATATGACAACTTAAAATTAAGCAATTTAGGCGGACGAATCATATTAAGAGAAAGTCAAATGTTTTTCGAAAATCTTGGTTTAAATTTATTAGGTGGAAGCATGAGTTTGAATGGTGTTTATGACAGTAAAAACCCTAAGTTTCCATTTAGTAATGTTGATTTTGGCGTAAAATCATTAGACATTATTGAGACCTTCAATACATTTGAAATGGTTAAGAAACTAATGCCAATTGCCCAATACACAAAAGGTTTGTTTAATGCTGATATACATTTAGCCAATAACTTTAACCAAGACTTAAGTGTATCGTATCCTACGGTAACAGGTGATATTAAGTTGGGAATTGCAGGAGCAGCAATCAAAGATTTGCCAATATTGAATATTTTAGCGGATAAACTAAAAATCGATAAGCTTAAGAATTTAAGTTTAAAAGATTTAAATCTTAAGTTAAAGATTAGCAATGGAAAGGTGGCACTAGACTCATTGTTATTGCCATTGTGGACTGGTGCTAAGGCTAAAATTAGTGGTTATACGGCATTGGATCAAAGCATACAATATGTTGCAAAACTATCAATACCGAGGAAAGATTTTGGAGAAGCCAATACTGCTTTAAATTCTTTAACAGCTCAAGCCAAACAAAAGGGTTTAAATGTTACTTTAAGCGATATGGTTGATGTGGATGTATTGATAGGAGGGTTCTTTACTAAGCCAGATGTTAAAATTAGTTTGCACGATGCTAAAAACAGTTTGGTTAATGGCGTTAAAGATCAATTAAAGGCAGAAGCAGATAAACAAGCTCAAGCTGCAATTGATGAAGCAAAAAGAAGAGCAAATATTGCCAAGCAAAAAACTCTTGATTCAATAGCTAAAATCAAACAAATGGGCATTGATAAAATAAATGCTGAAAAGAAATTGGCTGAGGATAGAATAGCAGAAGAAAAACGATTAGCAGAAGAAAGAATTAAAGCGGAAGCAGATAAAGTAAAGGCCGAGGCTGACAAGAAAATACAAGATGCTAAGAAAAAGGCTTTGGATGGAATTAAAGGCGGTTTACTGAAGAAGTAATTTAATTTAAGCTAGGTTTAACCAAGATTGTATCCTCTTGGCTTACGCTTACTTTACCTTTTTCAGCACCTTTTATTTTTCTAACATACTTTCTAAGCGTATAAGTTACTGTTGCCAAATTCTGATTTCTATTTTTAGAATAGTACGCCGCAAGTGCAGCAGCCCTATTCAAAACTGGCTCAGGAAGTTTTTTATTTTTGGGACATTTAATTAAAACATGGCTGCCACTCACATCTTTTGCATGCAACCAAATATCATCCTTATCGCTGTAGTAATTTAATATTTTTTCGTTGCTCTCTGCATTTTTCCCAACCAGAATTTCAAAGCCTTGTTCATTGAATTTTCTGTATGGTAATTCAGTTTCATTTTCAGTTTTTGAAATTACTTTCATTAGAGGCTTTAAATCTTTCCATTCTTTACTTTGAATTAGAAGCTCATATTTTGTCTCTAAATCTTGTAAAACCTTTTGAGCCTGCTCTATTTTTTGCGTAAGAAGTCTAATAGTATGAGGAACCCCTTTGGCTTTTTTGAAATATTTAGAAGCATTGTCAACTGCAGACAATTGATCATCTAATTTTAATTCAATGTTTTGATTGTTGTAAATATCGAGTACAATAACTTTTTTGCTGCCATTTGGAATAAGGTGAAGGTTGGCCAAAATAATATTGCCAAGCTCTTCGTCACTTCTTTTATTTTCGAGGTTATTGAGTGCTGTTTTATTTGATTCGATAAACAGCTTTTTCTCTTTTATTTTCTTTAGAAGGTCATCGCCTAATTCAGTGGTTAGGCCCACGTAGCGCTTAGACTTAATGCTTTGTCTTGAGAATTTACTAATGTCCTCAAACAAGGTTTCTCGATTGTATGCAGGAGTAAGTTCACCTTCTGTGTTTCTATCGAAAGCCGTGATATTTTGAAATGCACTTATTTTCTCTTGAAGTTCGTTGATGGAGAAACTTGGTTTTAAATTTTCAAATATCTCTAGAGGTAAAAATGGACAAGATTTTTTGAGATTTTCTGTACTAAAGATAAAGTCATTATTCAAAAATTCAGGTACCCTGTTGCAGAACGAATCAAGTTTAAGCAAGGAATCATTTTCCAGATTTTTTCTAAACATGTCACTGAAATTTGATTGATCAAACAACAAAATATTTGATTTTCTACCATGGCACTTGAAAACTAGGGTTGAGCCGGATTCAAAAACCATTTGAAAACTTCTTTCAAATACATGGGCTTCAATATTTGAAATGCGCGATTCAATAAGCTCAGAGAACTGGGGTTTGAACAATCTGCTCTTTGAGATATCTGTATCATCAAAAGAAAAATATACTTCAGCTTGAAAGAAAAGGCATTTAAAACTGATGGAATCAAATATGAAAGTGATTTCATCTGGACTGTTGCTAAAACAATCTAAAAGTATTGAACCTTTGGCTCTTTTTTGCAGCTGCTTGGCTATAGCCTCAATCACAAAACAATTCAAATGGTTCATTAATGGGCAAAGTAAGTTAAAAAAAACTATTTAGGGTATATTTCTGTGTAAAACTTGTGCCTTTATCCATAAGGGTCTGAACTAATTTTGCAATATGAAATTCTTTATCGATACAGCGAATCTAAATCAAATAAAAGAAGCCAAAGACCTTGGAATTCTTGATGGTGTAACCACTAACCCGTCTTTAATGGCAAAAGAAGGCATCACAGGTGCTGAGAATGTAATGAAACATTACAAAGCAATTTGTGAAATAGTTGGAAAAGGCGATGTAAGTGCCGAAGTAATTTCAACAGATTTTGAAGGAATGATAGAAGAAGGTAAAAAACTTGCTGCTATCGATCCAAATATTGTGGTAAAAGTACCAATGATTAAAGATGGTATTAAAGCAATTAGTTGGTTTACTGCCAATGGTATCAGAACCAATTGCACTTTGGTGTTTTCTGCTGGTCAAGCAATTTTGGCAGCTAAAGCAGGTGCTACTTATTTATCACCTTTCATCGGACGTGTAGATGATATCAGTTGGGATGGCATGGATTTGATTGCACAAATTGCTCATATTTACACTTTACAAGGCTATGAGACTCAAATTTTGGCAGCTTCTGTAAGAAACCCTTTGCATATTGTTAAAGCTGCTGAAAATGGCGCTAACGTGGTAACTTGTCCATTAGATGCTATTTTAGGTTTATTAAACCACCCTTTGACTGATATTGGCTTGGCTAAGTTTTTAGCTGACCATAAGAAGGCAAACGGTTAATACGAATAAACTATGCATGAAAAACTGAGTTTTAAAGTTTCGGTTTTTAAGATTATTGATGATCATAAAAGCCTAAAGCCCTTAAATCGAATTTTTCATGGAATATTATTTACATTAATCATATTAAGTTCTCTTCTTTTAATCTTTGAAACGGTTAAAAGTTTTTACAGACCATATAAAACAGTCTTCTTTTTTTTAGAAGTGTTTTGTATGGTCTTTTTTAGTATAGAATATTTATTAAGAATATATACTGCCACAGCAGTTGCTAAATACAGCAAACCTTTTATCGGGCGTATAAAGTATATTTTTACACCTTTGATGTTGATTGATTTGCTGTCCTTGATTCCTTTTTATTTAATATTGTTTTCATCTGATTACAGTGGATTTTACATCTTCAACATCTTCCGAGTTTTAAGGCTTTTGAAAGCCATAAGATATGTGGATGCATTTAAAGTAATTGGAACTGTATTTTATATCAAGAGGGCACAATTGATGATTAGTTTTGTCTTCATTTTGTTTGTATTCGTTTTTGCTTCAAGTATCATTTACATGGCAGAAAAAGATGCACAACCAAATAAATTTAATGATATACCTTCTGCCATGTGGTATACCATTTCAACCATTACCACTGTTGGGTATGGCGATGTTTATCCAATCACAAATATTGGGAAGTTAACAGGCGGATTAATCTCTATGATAGGTTTGATTCTTTTTGCAATTCCAACTTCAATTTTAACTTCTGGATTTTTGCAAGTTAACGATAGAAAAGAAAGAAATAAGTGTCCCCATTGCGGAGAAAAGTTTTAAATTATTTACTGCGAATGGCTTCTACTGGAACCAATTTACTGGCTCTATAGGCAGGAATTAAACCAGCTAGTATACCGATAATAGAGGCAAACAAAAGACCTTTTCCAAAATTCCCCAAGGTCATTATAAGTCTAAAAGAATTGTCGGTGTTGGCTAAAAAGGCATTGCTTATTTCAGCAATTCCCCAGGTCATTAAAACACCAATTAATCCACCCAAAACACTTAGAACAACAGCTTCAGTTAAGAAATTCAATAATATAAATTCATTTCTTGCGCCCAAAGCCTTTTGTATACCGATAATATTGGTTCTTTCTTTAACAGAAACAAACATAATATTTGCAACACCAAAGCCACCTACAAGTAAAGAGAACAAGCCAATAATTAAACCAAATAGGTTTACAATTTTAAAGAATTCACCAATGGCGTCACTTAAGAAGGAGATTTTATTTAAAGTAAAATTATCTTCTTCAGCAGGCTTCAGTCGTCTAATGCTGCGCATGCTACCTCTTAGTTCTTCATAAATTGCATCAACTCCAATCTTGTCTTTGGCTTTAACAATAATGTTTGCACCCTCAAGGTTGTTGTCGATGTATTGGAGAAATTTAATAGGCACCACAATTTTATCGTCAAAATCAATATTGACTAAATTATCGCCTTGGTTTTTGAATACCCCAATAATTTCAACTTGTTTGCCATAGAAAGTTATATTTTTTCCTACTAAGCCAGTTGCTTTGTCAAATAGACCCATGGCTACATTGTGACCGATAATGGCAACAGCGCGTCCATTGTTATCTTCGAATTCGTTCATGAAACGACCTTCTGTGATTTCTAAAGTTTCTATTTTACTGAATTCGAAAGTGTGCCCAGCAATGTTTACATTTTCTAAAAATTTATCGCCTAACCTAACAGTGGTGCTTGCTGAACTCGTAAATGAAATGGCATCCACAAGTGTCGAGATTGGTTGGTCTTTAAGGGCTCTAACTTCATTTAAGGTAGCATCAGGTCGGTTCATAAACTTCCACCAAGGATAATCGCCATCACCACCCATCCATTGCCATTTGTCAATGTAAATTACATTTTTCCCCATGGATTGTATGCTCTTTTTAATGTTAGATTCTAAAGAGTCAACAAGAGTAAAAACAAGCACTATTGAGAATATACCTATGGTGATACCGAGTACAGAAAGTAAGGAGCGAAGTTTATTGCTCACCAATGACTGAAAAGCCATGGCTAGACTTTCATAAAACAAACGGATATATAGGCTGGTTTTCAAAGGAGGCTCAAGTTTAATTCGAAAAACTGAGTGCACCAAAGAAAATCGATGATTGTCCTATTTGACACCACTAATCGACAACTTTCTTCGGAAACAATAAGCTTAAAATGATGCTACCAGATAGTATACCTAAAATAATAAATAGTGAGATTAGGTTGTTGAAACCAATAGAAGCAAACCAGTGTTCAAATAACATTTTTACACCAATGAAAGCCAATAATACCCCTAAGCCATATTTCAAATAAGAGAAAAGGTGCATGATATTGCTAAGCAAGAAGAACAAGCTTCTAAGTCCCATGATGGCAAATATGTTAGAAAAGAAAACAATGTAAGGGTCTTTTGTTACAGAGAAAATAGCTGGTACGCTATCTACTGCAAATACTAAGTCGCTAAATTCAACTACTAAAAGAACTAAAAATAAAGGAGTTAAATGTGTGACGCCATTCTCTTTATGTAAGAACTTTCCTTTAACATATTCAGGAAGTACTGAAAAATATTTTGAAGCCAAACGCACCATAGGGTGCTTTTCAATATCCATTTTTTCATCTTCGTCTTTGGTCCAAAGAATCTTTAATCCAGAAAAGACTAAGAAGGCACCGAAAAGATAAAGTATCCAGTGGAATTGAGCTATTAGCATTGAACCAGAGAAAATAAACAGCATTCTCAAAACGATTGCACCAAGAACACCCCAAAACAATACTTTTTTGTAGTAAACTGGCGGTACTGCGAATGAAGAAAATATTAAAAGTATTACAAAAAGATTGTCTACAGATAAGGAGTATTCAATGAAATAACCGGTTAAAAAATCGATGGAAATGCGGTCGTTGTATCGGCTAATTTCAGAGGCAAAATCGCCTTTACTGAAATCCATATCTGGTTGGTAGTTTTTAGCCAATGCAATCAATTGCTCTTGGCTAATAATTCCATGAATTAAATGACCATATTGTTTTAAAAACAAGAAAAACATGATGGCAAAACTCACCCACACACTGGTCCAAGCAAATGCATTTTTAAAAGTAACTGCCTTGTTTGATTTTGAAAATACACCTAGGTCAAGGGCTAAAACTATAATAATAAAGCCAATGAAGAAGGTGAAAAAGGTTATTTCTGAACTCATGATTGAAGCTGCAAGATTAGTTAAAACCTTAGTTTTTGACTAATTTCAAGATGAATATTTCTCCACCATTCGTGAATTTCAAAATATAAAACCCTTTTTCTAGGTCATTGGTTTGAATATTCAAGTCTGAAGATTGCTTAGAGTCTATGTTTAATGATTTGATTAATTTCCCATCCAAACTAAAAAATTCAATGCTGGCAGAATTGGTAATAACCGGCAAAACAATATTTAGTTCATCGTTAAAAGGGTTGGGATATACCGTCAAAATATTGCCCTTGTTTAAGGCATTGATACCCGCATATTGCAAGGCCAATAAGACGGCGTTGTATGCATTTACTTTGCCATAACCATAAATGTTGTTAGGAACCGCGCCGGTGTTTTGATCAACTGTAGCGGTGGTTTCTAAAATGGTTTTTACCTGAGCAGCAGTAAGGTTTGGATTTGCTTGTAAAATTAAAGCCACAATGCCAGTAACATGAGGGGCAGCCATTGAAGTGCCATTGAAGGCAGACCAATATTGCGTATCGTTTCTAAACACTGTTATAAGCAAGGTTTTATCTAACATCCATCCACCAAATTGTTTGTTATTTACTGCAGAGGGAACATCAAATCCAGGTGCTGAAATATTTGGTTTAATACGTCCATCAACGCTAGGGCCTTTGCTTGAAAAACGGGCAATATTTACTGGAACAACATAGCCTGAATCATTTACCCAAGCACCTTTAACATTTCTAAATGCACTTCTTGCAGCTAAGGCACCAACAGATATCACTGCTTTGGAGCTTCCACCATTTTCACCTGCAGTATAGTTGGTGTTTCCATTGATAAAAGAACTTGAGTAATCCAGTTTATTTAATTTGTTGGTAAAAGAACCACTGGTCCATTCTCTTGTAGCGCCGCTGTTCCATCCATGCACCAAAGAAGTATCAGATTTAATATGGGCAATAATGGCATATTTTCTTTGATTCTGATGGTCGGCCATTACGGTAATATTTGGCTTTTGATTCAAAGGGTTTTTAGCTTGGCATACAAAGGCAACTTTAAAACTTGAACTATCTGTGTTGAATTTATAAACAGTGATAGAGTCGGATAATGAACTAATGAAAGGGCTTTTGGCTATGGTGTTTTTATTGGTATCAATAAACTCAATTTGAATTGCAAAGTTTGAATTTTTACTGCCCCAAAAATCAGAATAAACACTTTCTCTTTGTCTCCATTGTCTATTGTTTTCAATCATGATGGTAGAAGCGGTGTCATGGTTAAATTGATAATTCCAATGCATGTTGTTATCGCCTTCATTGCCATTAGCACCAACTAGAATTTTCCCTTTACCAACCAAAGATTCAGTAGCAATATCAAACAAACTTGTGCCATCGTGTGGACCCGTGTGCATGCCCCAACTTAAATTGATAACGGCAGGCTTTCCAACCGATTCTGCATAATCAAAAATATACTTGTAAGCATCTAAAATGGTAGGGTTGGCTACAACATAGTCACCTAGGGCAGAACCACCTAAAGTGTCGTTGCTGTATTTGATTGAAACAAAAACCAATTCTGCTTCAGGAGCCATTCCTCTGTATTGTAAATTAGGTGTTGTGTATCCACTGCCAGCTGCTATTCCAGCAACGTGGGTAGCATGTGAACCATCGAGGTCATTTGAAGGAATTATAGAATTTGAATCGATGAGTTCAGTGCCGTAATTGAATCCGTTAGGTGCAGGACCTTGTTTGTTGCTTTGTTGCCAATAACGAACTATTCTGTTCTTTTTACCATCGGCTGTAAAAAATGTAGGGTTGTTGCATTGAAATCCCACATCTACAATACCAACTACTACACCTTTTCCAGTATAGTTCATTGGCAGGCCATTGCTCAGACCGTTTTGAACTTTATCTACAGATGTTGTTTGGCGTTCGATGTCATTTTTAAAACGGGTAGAATTGCTTTTTGAGGATAATTCAATGTAAGAAATACAGGTAATATTTTGAATTAATTCAAGTTGATTTAAGGTAATTTGAATTGAAATTACTGGACCAAAATGACCGTTAATTTTTATTCCTTTTTCCAACAATTCAGAATCACAGGTATTGCTTGAGCAATAGGCCAAAGCATGGATATAGCCTTGTTCATCAACAAGTGTAAGGTCCTTCAAATCGGCATTTCGGACCATTTTACTGCTGTTGGAAAAAGTTGCTTGAGCGAATACAAGCGTAGTAAAAAACACAAAATATAAGGTGGTAAAAAGTAACTTCATAAATATTAAGAACAAATATAAGACAAAACATCCACATCATTTTGCCCAAGCGAAGGAAGAAAAGGCTTTAATTGATGTCTTCAAAAAGGAAATATTCACCACTTAATTTATGCATAAAAGTAGTGGCTAGTAATTTGACCCTCGATTTTGCAGTATCTATAATTGGACCTTCAAACATTTCGTTGCTTGTTTCAAAGAAATAGGTAAGCCATTTATCAAAGTGAATTTTTTCAAGTCCTAGAAACATATGTTTTTCAAAAACATTGGTTTTGTAACCCTCTTTTTCAAGCAGTACAAAAGCCCAAAATTCAACGATTCTAGGCAAGTGTTTGGGCAAATCGAGGTGGGCAAACTTGGGCGCAGTTATAGGGTCAGCAAGCAATTTGGAATAAAATGCATTTTGCCATATTTCAATGTCTTTTTCCGTTTTTATATCTTGCTTCATTGTACAAATTTACTCAAAATGTATCTGTAAAATTGAGATAATTTTATCGGTATTAATTGATTCATATCAGCGGATTTCTTGGTCGTAAAAAACGATTGAAATTATTTTCAGGAATTCGATTTTGATGGGCAGTATCTCTTAAAAAAATGTTATCATTGCCTTACAAAGATGCGTGAACGTAAATTTGTTAATCAAAATATAGATAAATGGGCTCAAATTGAGCGCAATCTTAAGCGCAAGCAGAAGAATCCAGAGGAGATGCGCAAAGATTTAATTCAAGTGACAGATGATTTAGCCTATGCAAGAACATTTTACAGAAGTAGGTCTATCAGAGTGTATTTAAATGGCTTGGCGCAGTCAGTATACCACAGTTTGTATACCACTCGTAAACCGATATGGAATTCTATAAAATTATTTTTTCGAATTGAGGTACCCAAAATAATATATTTCAGCCGCAAGGAATTATTGGTTTCATTTTTATTGCTGCTTATGTCTGTAGGAATTGGAATACTGTCAACAGCCAAAGATGCTTCATTTGCAAATCTTGTTTTAGGTGCCGATTATGTTAAAATGACTGAAGCAAACATCAAAAGTGGAAACCCGCTTGGCGTTTATAAAAGTCAAGATCAATTATCAATGTTTTACTCCATAGCGCGAAACAATTTGGAGGTTGGTTTAAAAGTATTTTTATTTGGATTATTGGCATCATACGGCGCGGTGGTGTTGATGATTAGCAATGGCATTGCCTTAGGTGTATTTATTTATTTTTTCTATTCCAGAAACTTAGTAAGTGAGTTTAACACCACGGTATGGATGCATGGAAGCATTGAAATATTAACTTTGGTTATAGAAACCCTTGCCGGTATTTTACTCGGTAGAGGATTGATTTATCCAGGCACATTAAGCCGTACAAAAGCCTTTGCTGTTTGGGGCCGCAGAGCAGCTATGGTTTATTTGGCAACCATTCCTTTTGTGTTGTTTGCCGCTTTCATTGAATCGTTTTTAACCCGGTATACCGATATGCCTAATGCGTTAAGGTTAATGTTGATTTTTATTTCTGTGGCGGTGATGGTTTTTTATTTTGTGTGGTATCCAATTAAAACATTCAGAAATCAAATAGACCTTGAATTGGGTGGAGCAGAAATAAAGGCGGATGTGGAATTTAAATTTAACCCCAAGGACATTTTAAATTCGTTTCAGATTTTCAATAAAACATTACAATTTATTGGACTTCGCTTTAAATTAATTCTCGGATTTTGTCTAGGTATTACAATACTGTTTTTGGTAATAAATTTTAGTATTCAAAACAATGCTTATTTTATGCAATACAAGGTTCTAAGTGTAGATATTGAAACCTTAATCGATCAGTTTCTTGCATTAAACTTTACCGAATTATTTGCTGTATTAGGCAATATTGGCATCCTTTTGAACAAAGACTACAGTTTGGTCTTATATGTAATGAACTCAACATTAATGGGCGTTATGTTGTTGTTTTCATTTGCGATTTTCAAGTCATTTTTCAAGCAATTTCAAGTTGATAGAATGGCTTCAATTATTTATGCTTTTGTGGTTTCATTTACTTTGAACTTGGCGTTTTTACAGAATTATTTCATACTAAAATTGATCGTCGTCCTTTTAACACCCCTTATTATCGGGTTTTATACAGACCGTTCTTTGAACATCAAGAATCTGTCAGTAAGCGAAAAACTAAAGCTAATATTGAGCAATTCAAATAAGTTAAGCAGCAGCATTGTCGCCATTTTGATCGTGCAACTATTGGTCAGTACATTATTTATCGTATCACCATTTTCTAGTATGAGCATTTCATTTATTCAACTAAATTTTAATATTAGCAATGAGGCAAATGAAATTTTATCTAAATATTTAATGGCATTTCTAATGGTTTTTATGTTTTGTTTTAGTTTGGTTTTGTTTTTTGTACAAAGCATGTTTTTGAACTTTACATTAAACGAGATAATAAGTGCAGATGAGATATCTGAGGGCATAGAAAATATGGGCAAAAACAAAAAAGTTTACGGCATTGAAACTGAGTAAGATTTTGATATTGACCTTGCTCTTTGCTTTCTGTGGTTCATACGCTATGGCTGGCAGCAGCACAAAGCAAAATCAACCATTTGATGAAGTCTATTGGCAGAATCTTGTTAAGGATAAGCAATATAATGAGAGCGGATTTATACCCCCTAAGATTACGCCTAAAAGCAAGGAATTAGATAAAGGATTTAAATTGTCAAAACCATTAAAATACGGAATTCTTTTCATTGCTTTATTGGCACTAATTATTGCATTGTATTTTATTGTAAAAATGATAAAATCGAGCAAGAATGAAGCAGTTAAGAACTTAGTTGTTGAGAATTTTGAACTTGAAAGTTTAGCATCAATTGGCATGCAAGAGTTTGACAGGGAAATAAATGCCAGTATAAATCAGGGGGAATTTCGTCTAGCTTTTCGTTGGCGCTTTTTAAAACTGTTAAAGTATTTAGAAGAAAAGAACTTGTTGCGTTATAAGCCGGAGAAGACCAATAGTAACTATCTTGATGAATTGAAGGAAAGTGCAGTTATCTACCCTGCATTTGCAATGTTGTGTAAGAAGTTTGACCCAATATGGTATGGGCAAAAGATATTGGTGAAAGAGGAATATTTAGCTTTAGAGGAATACTTTAAAATCTGTGAAAAAGAACTTGATTTAATTTGAGAGACAGTTCAAGTAAAATATGGTTATTGGTGTTGGCGGTAATAATTATCGGCATCGTGTATTGGCGTTGGACAAATCCTCCGAAAACCCAATACAATTGGAGCAAGACGTATACAGAAGGAGAGAATCAACCCTACGATTTTGGCGTTTTTCAATCCATGTTGCAGCACAGCAGTAAAGGCCAATTTAGAGTATTTAACAATGGCCTTAAATCGGGTTTGCCGAAAAAAAACATTGAGAATTCTACGTATGTGTTTATTGGAAGGGAAGCCTTTTACAGCGATACGGATATAGTTGAATTGTTGAGATTTGTTGAAAAGGGAGCAGATGTTTGGATATCAACAGAAGCTTTGCCAGACACCATTTTGCAAATAATTGGAGGGGATGATACCAGTTTGTTAATGGGGCTATATTTTAGCAAACAAGTAAAAGTAAATTGCTATAAACAGGAAGACACGGCAGTAAGTTTTAATTGGAAAGTTCGTTCATTCGATAAGCAATCTGAGGAATGGGAATGGAATTATATTTCAGGTACAAATTTCAACTTTAATGCTTTCCCAAGAGGTAATGTAGACGAAGGTTTAAATTATATTGAATATAGAAGAGGGAAAGGGAAATTATACCTTCACACTTCCCCCGTTCTTTTTACCAATTATTGTTTGAAGAACGACACTGGTTTTATGTACTTATCTTCTGTTTTTGACGGTATTGAATTGAAGGATATTTATTACGATTTGGGCTCAAGAAAGCTGCGAGACGAAAAAGCTGGAAAGGGCAGAGGAGGTGTTACGCCTCTCTCATATATATTGAGTCAAAGGTCTTTGCGCTGGGCATGGTATTTATTCGTAACAATGCTTGTTTTGTTTTTCATTTTTTATACCAAAAGAAAGCAAAAAGTAATTTCGGTGTTGCCATCAAAATCCAATTTCAGTTTGAGGTTTATGGACACTTTGCTTGCCTTGCATTTAAAGCAGGGAAATTACAAATACATGTCTGAGTTAAATATGGGTTTGTTTATGACTTATCTAAAACAAAAATTTGCAATAAACATCTCTGAAATAGAAACAGGGAATTTTATCCTAATTGCTGACAAATCTGGCGTATCGCTGCAAAGTATAAATTTGTTGTTTGAGCGCTACAAGCAAATTCAAAATTCAGATATAGTAAGTGCAGATATGTTTTTAGAGTTAAATAGGCTTATTAGGCAATTTAAAAAATCACAAAAAATAAAATAATAAAGTATGGAAGAAATACATTCAGAGCAAGAACAAGTACCACAGAACTTTAGCAAAGTTCAAGAATCTGCTGAGCGGGTGCGCAAGGAAATACACAAGGTAATAGTTGGTCAAGATGAAATGATTACCCTAATACTTGCCGGCTTATTTACAGGAGGTCACGTATTAATTGAAGGCGTGCCTGGTATTGCCAAAACAATGACGGTAAATTTATTGGCCAAGGCTTTAGATTTAAATTTTAAGCGCATACAGTTTACGCCAGATTTAATGCCAGCAGACGTAACCGGTACTAGTGTTTACAATGTACAATCAGGTTCATTTGAATTCAAGTCAGGTCCAATATTTTCTAATATAGTTTTAATAGATGAAATAAACCGCTCGCCAGCCAAGACCCAAGCGGCATTGTTTGAGGTTATGGAAGAATTGCAAGTAACAGTTGATGGACGTTCGCATCCAATGTCAAAGCCGTTTATGGTACTTGCCACTCAAAATCCAATTGAGCAAGAAGGGACATATAAATTGCCGGAAGCGCAACAAGACAGGTTTCAATTTAGAATAAAAATTGATTACCCAAGTTATGCAGAGGAACTAGAAATTATAAAGCGATTTGAAGGCGATTTTGAGCAATCGACAATTCGCGATGTAAAACCAGTTCTGAGTTTTATAGAATTGGAAAGCTGTATGAAAACGATTCAGAGTGTTTACATAAAAGAAGAGTTGATAGAATTCATTGCCAAAATAATTGATAAAACCAGAAGGACAACAGATTTGTTTTTAGGCGCTTCGCCTAGAGCTTCCTTAGCAATTGTAAAGACTTCAAAGGCTTTAGCGGCCATGCAAGGAAGAGATTATGTTAGTCCTGATGATATTGTCCAAGCATTATACCCTGTATTAAACCACCGTTTGATTTTGAGTGCAGAAAAGGAGATGGATGGTTTTGATGTAAAAGAAGTATTAGAAGAGTTAATTAAACAAGTAGACGTTCCTAGGTGAGTATTTTAAAGTCACTATATCTTGGTTCTCGATTTTTCATGGTTTTAAGTGGGATAATTTTCTGCTTTGTCTTTTCTTTTGTCTTTGGTTTTTTATTTTATCCAGTCCTTATTTTATTGTTTGGATTTGTGGTTTTTCTGATTGTTGATGCCATTCAGTTATTTGCGGCTAAAACTCCTTTTGAGATTGAGAGAAATTCTGAGAAGCGGCTTTCTTTGGCTGATGAAAATGATATCATTTTAAATGTAACCAATAGAACTAAAAGGGATTGGCAGTATGAATTAATTGATGAGCTGCCGGCACAATTGCAGATTAGAGATTTCTTACTAAAGGGTCACATAAAAGCTTTGGGAACAAAGCAACACAGTTATAAGATACAACCTAAAAGTAGAGGGGTTTACACCTTTCAATCTGTTAATTTGTTTTTAATTGGGAGGCTTGGGGTTTTAAAGCGAAGAATAGTTTTTGACATTAAACAAGATCTTGCGGTTTATCCGAGTGTTATGCAAATGAAGGCTGCAGAGTTATTTATGTCTTCAAAAATTGCGAGACTGCATGGCATAAAGAAAATGCGCAGGTTGGGATTGAGTTATGAATTTGACCAAATAAAACAATATGCTGAAGGCGATGATGTGAGGCAAATAAATTGGAAATCATCTGCCAGACATCAACAGTTGATGAGCAATCAGTTTGAAGATGAAAAATCGCAAACAGTATATACTTTGATTGATAAGAGCAGAACGATGTTAATGCCTTTTAATGGATTAAGTCTTTTGGATTATGCCATTAATTCTAGTTTGGCCATTAGCAACATCGCTTTAAAGAAACAAGATCAAGTGGGATTAATTTGTTTTTCAGACAAGATAGGGGCAGTATTAAAGGCGGACAGGAGACAGGGGCAATTGCGTTCTATATTAGAATTATTATACAAGCAAAAGGAACGCGATTTAGAGGCAGATTTTGAAAATTTGTATTTGAGTGTGCGCAATCTCATAAAGACCCGCAGTTTGTTAATTCTATATACAAATTTCGAAAGCAGTTATGCCTTAGAAAGAGTTAAACCAATTTTAAAGAAATTGAATGCTATGCATTTGTTGGTTATAGTATTTTTTGAGAACACTGAATTTGACACCTTATTGAAAATGGATGGAGAGGGGTTAGAATGGAATTTTCGTCAAATTTTGATGGAACAGGCTATGAATGAAAAAGTAGCTATGGCCAATGAATTAAACACAATTGGTATTCAAACCATCATCAGTAAACCAGAGGATTTAAGTATACAAACCATTAATAAGTATTTAGAGATAAAATCACGTGGACTTATCTAAATAGAGGTAGATAAGGACATTTTTTATTCGTCTATTATTCTATACGTTTACGTGTCTAAATGCTAGGTAATTAATTGCTTAACTTAATTTATGAATTAAAAGTGAGGGAAGCAGCCAATTTCGAATATTCTATTTTTAATTATTCATTGGTCTGTATAACAGTAATTTACCTCAAATATTGAATTTTTAAAGGCAAATTTTGAGTATAAACTCCTAAAAAATGGGAGAAAAAGCGTCAAACCTATTAAATTTAATATTATACACACATTGTTAACAATCAATTAATCAGATACTTAGGTGTAAATTAGCGAAATAGCATTAAAAATATCGAAAAAAAATAGTGCAATTAGTACAATATACCTAAAATTTTATCATCTTTGCACCGAAGAAAAAGTGAGGCGGGCTTATGTTTTAGTGAAAATTAAATAAAAGCAAGTTTCATGATTTCCATCCGAAGGGATGTAGGCTACCAAAACGACAAACACAAATGCACAAAGAAATGAAATCACAATTCCAGGCCGGTCTTTTACCGGGGGGCTCTTTTTTAGGGTCCGGATTAACAGCTAAAAATCAGATCAATTCACCAATTTTATTACAATCTTTATTTCTATGTTCTGCATAGTGACATGCTAGGATTTAATTTTCTTGATCACGATTAACTGTTAATAGGGATAGCAATGTCAGAAGCACATTTAAGAAGTCAGATTCTGGAAGTTTGGAACGAGCATGTTTCAACTGTAAATTCTGAGAAGGATGCGGAAGGTCGCACAGGCAATAATATTGACGACAGCCGTATATATGCTATTGAAGTAGTGAAAATTATCATTCATAACTTTATGAAGGGTGATTTTGATGTGAATGATTTCAGAACAGCATTAGATAGTTATAACAAGCACAACAATTTATGGGGATTCACGGCTAAATTGGGTCAGATGTATTTTAATCAAATGATTAAGTACAATGAGAGCAGTTTAGACAAATTAGGGGCAACTTTAAAAGACCTTATAACAGAGCCTAAAAATTTGCGTGAAGCTTTGTTAAAGATAGAGACTTTGGAAAAAATGACTATTGGCATTTACACCAAAGCCAAAGACAAACACAATGCACCATATCCAGGTGCGGTTGGTTTCTTTTTAACTTATTTCTGGCAAATAAAGAACCACAAGAAATGGCCGATATTGTATCCCAATTTAATTAATTCATTTAAAGAATTAGATTTATGGGAAGACCATAAAACCCAAAAGGCAACTTATGAAGCTTACGTTTCTGTTTACAATAAAGTAAAGGGAATAGTAGAAGAGATAGCTGGAAGGGAAGTAACTTACTGGGAAGTTGAGCATGCTTTATGGAATTTCAAATTTAAACCTGAGGCCTTGTCATATGTTGCTGAATTAATTCCAAGTCCAAAAGCTGAGCCATCAAAAGCATTGGTTCAGGAATCGGTTAAAGAAGACGTAGTAGAGCAAATAACAGCTGAGGTACCCAATACTAATGTAGAGCCTGAGGAGAGAAGACAAGAGCAAAATGACCGTGTTATGGCGAGTAAAGAAGCCATAAATTACCAGGAATATTTAATGCCTCGTTTGAGCCGCTTGTTGAGCAATGAGTATGTTCAAAATGATCCTGAGAATAGTTTTTCAGCATTGGTTTTAGAAGCCTTTTCACAATTGGATTTTCAGGTTGAGGTATTGGATCAAAACAAAGAGAGAAATGCGTATGCTATTTTGAGGTTCCGTGAAGAGAATATTGCCATTATTTTAGATGCGCATCCAAGCAGTGCAGATTTCCAAAAAGAAAACGACCGCAGAATTGTTAAGGAGTATATTTCAGATAATTTAAAGTCATTGAGCAAAGAAGGTTACAAAAAAGTAAGTTATATTTTGGTCTCAAATCACTTTAGCGATTTATACAACTCATTTGTTTCGTACATCAACTGGAACACAGATATTAAGAAAACAATTTTAATTAGCACCGAGGCCATATTGTATATCTTGGCTTATAAATTAAAGAAGAAGCAAGGAATATATCCAATTTTAGACCGCTTCGGAAGTTTTTCTAGCCATGTGCACATGGGCAATGTTGCTAGTGAATTGGAGCAAGAATAGCACCAAAAACACATTCAATTTCGACCAGATTTAATAAACTTAAGATTAATATCTTGTAAAGTTAATAATATACTGTATATTTGCAGTCCCAAAAAATCGCGGGGTGGAGCAGTGGTAGCTCGTTGGGCTCATAACCCAAAGGTCGCAGGTTCGAGTCCTGTCCCCGCAACAAA
>JAOASJ010000092.1 GCA_030158725.1 Bacteroidia bacterium | reverse complement strand
TTCTAAATAGAAAAGGCCAACGCAGCAGGGCTCCGATTGATTTTAGGAATGGGTGAATCAATCCTTCTCCGAGTGCTTGTGCAATGAATTCAAGACCGTCCATTTTGTTTTGAGTAATTCAAATTTACAATTTAATTCAAACTTGATGTTTATTTTCAATACAAATACTTATACTTGATTATTATTGCAGGGCTTAATTTAAAATGAATTAGTTTAATTTTGCCCAAGCGTAAAGGTTTAGATGTCAGTAGAAAAAGAATATACAATAGCCAATAAATGGTTTGGGTGGGTAGATAAAGCAATCTACCGAAACATATTGATGGGCTTGGCTTGGCTTGTTTTTCTAATGGTAAAATGGAACGATATCTTCTTGCCCTATTTTTGGGATGAGATGGGGGCTTATGCTAGTGGCGTCTTGTACATGTACGACCATGGAATTTCAATAATGCCAGCAGCATTGCCGGCCTCATTAAGTTTTGGTCATCCATTAATGATGCATGTTGTGTTTTCACTTTTTGCAAAAGTTTTTGGTCCTAGTGTTGCCAGTTTACATGTCTGCAACCTTTTGTTTACTTACCTATTGTCATTAGGCACTTATCTTTTGGCGTATCAGTTGAGCAAAGACCGTTTGCTTTCGCTCATTTCATTTTTGTTGTTTTTAATGCAACCTATGGTCTTGGCGCTATCAACCCAAATTTTATTGGAAGTATTTTTGGCCATGAACACCATTTTTGCCTTGCTGTTTTACATGCGCAAACACTATGTATTGGCAATCGTGTTTTGTGTTTTTGGACTCTTAACAAAAGAAACTGGGCTGGTCTTAGCCATTGCGTTTTTGACCCATAGAATCTACCTATTGCTGTTTGACCAAGACAAAAAGAAGGTCTTTAAAGAATCGATATTATTTCTCTTGCCGCTTGGGTTTTTCTTTGCCTTTTTATTGCTCACAAAGGCAACATTTGGATGGTATTTACATCCAGGTAATTTGGGAAATTTAAAACCTAGTTTGGGCAGTATACTTCAAAAGACCTGGGATTATCCTTTGGAAATATCATTTAAAGACCAAGGGCGTTTGGTGTTAACGGGCATTTGTGTTCTTGCCTTGGTGGTGGCTTTAATTCGAAAAAATAAAATCCGTTTTAAATTGGATTCTGATCTTATTTTACTTGGCATTTATTGCTTTGGATTTATTGCATTTTCAGGCATAGCAGCGGTATTAGACCGTTATTTTTTAATCTTACTTCCTTTTGTTGTGATACTATTTGCGAAAGGTATAGTGTATTTCAAACGCCTACATCCAATGCTTGTGGTATTAGGAGTTTCGCTTGCCTATATAGCCAGTGTGTTTAATTTAGAAAATAAGACTAGGTTTACAGAAGTAGATTTAGGGTATAGACATATGATAAAAGCCAATACCCAAATGCTAGATTTTGTTAATTCAGGCGAATACCAAAATGATACGATAGGCTTTGCCTTTCCTTTGCAATTGGCAGCTGTTGATAGCCGTTTTGGATACATTAAAGAAAGACATTTTAATTTAGACACCAGCTTCTCTAAGACCTGTCAGTACAGGGTGTATTGTTATCCTGGGAATATGGAATGGAATGCACCAGACAGCAATGCTTATAGCTTGGTAAAGAAGTTTGAGTCTGGTTATGCCAAATCGTTTTTATACAAAAAGAAATAACTAGAGTTCGTTATAGGCTCGGATGAATTTGGCACCTAAATTTTTGTATGGAGGGATGTAATCTTTAAACTGCGGATTGTTTTTAAGCTTGATGCTTATTTGTTTCCAAACATCTAACCACACCAAGTCTTTTCCGGCTCTAATTGTCTCAGTAATTTCTTGAATAAGAACCGTATTAACAGCCATAGTTCCTACTTGTTTGGTGCTGATAATTTGAACATCGAAGGCATTTTCCATTGCTTTACTAATGTTTTGGTAACCACCACAACTTCCTAAAATAGCCACTTTGTTGCTGTTGCTCATGTTGTCGAGGGTATTTTCAATATAGTAAGAGTGGCCGCGGTGAACGATTAAATCTGGGAAACGCTTGATGCTTTCGAAATAAGCAGAAAGTGCTTTTCTACCTTCAATTTCTGAATGGGGTTTGTTGGCATAAATTTCCATGCGTTTTCCTTTAATGGTTTTGAAAACGATGTAAGTTCCCTTGTCTTCTTTCTTGTAGATGGTGCTTGGGTAAAGCGTTAACCAATTGTTAAAAGCAGTTTCACCGTCTTCATCGTCAAAGAAAAAGTGCTGTTGAATGTGCAAGCTATCGGGGAATAAATCGGCTGAGCTGACACGGTCTAAATTCGGCAAATCGAAAGCAAATTTGCTGGTATATGTTGTAGGGTTTCCGCCACAAAGTTTCAGCAACAAACCATATATTTTGATGCCGTGTTCATTGTTTTCAAGAATGCATTTTTTCAATTCTTTTTCAATGGTGTTTAGGAAAATAGCTTTGATTTTTTCGTTGTCTAAACTTCCGTAGGTATCAGCAACATCAACCGCTGGGCCTAGGTCGCCTCCATAATTGTACAAGCCACCTGCAAATGCTTGGATAAGTGCATTGGCTTGGCTGTCGTTCATGTGCGAAAAGAAATCGTCCAATTTGTTATAGCCAGCGCATTGTTTAAGAAATATTCTGAACTTATTGTAGTTCATTTTTTTAAGAAACAGGTAAGAAGACGTTTCCTTTCTTTTTTCCATAAGACGGCTATACATACCAAGGAAAGTAGAGGTAAATATTTCTTGAGGACAATAGACAATGGACGTGTAAATTTCGTAGGCATTGTCATTTTGTATGGGTGCAAATCTGTAAACTTCGGTTTCTTCGTGTCTTAAATTTATCTCAACAACCCTTTCCATACCAATCGATTCAAGCTCTTTATCGACGGTGTAATCGGCTAAGATATTTTGTTTCTTTCTCAGTTCTATGAGTTTAGAAAAAAAGCGTTTTGGGTCCTTTGCAATTTGATCTGCTTCAGCTATGCTTAATTGTTTTTTAGAAATGTATTCTATGAGTGCATACGCACGAGATTGGGTTCCAAACTGTTTGTAGATATCGTACAACAAAATGGCGATGCTGTCTTTAGAATTTTTAATGGCTCTATCGATGATGTGGTTAGAACCGAAGTATTGCTTAATAGCAGCAGGGTCTATGCGTGCGAGGGCAAGCACCACATCATTGCCGAGAGGCGAGTAGGCTAAGTTTTTGAATACATTTAAAACATCGGTAGGGTAAAAGCCAGCGGCATATAACCAATAGGTTTTAGCATACGGTTTAAGGTTGATGATATCGCTTAAATTTAAACCCGTTTTAATGTCTGTTTTTAAAAATTCAAGTTCTTTGCTGTCGTTTTTGAGGTTTAATAATTTATCCAATAAGTCGATGTTTCTTTGGGAAGAAGAAAGATGGACAATGTCTTGTTTTTGAATTTTCTTTAAGTATTCGAAGAGTCCACGCGCATATTGTTTGGATTGAATGGCATCAAGCGACTTGATTTGGGATTGAAATAAATCTATGCGTTCTAAATAGAGTTTGGTGGCTATGGTGCTTTGGTGTTCGTTGCTCAGGGTAATTTTACCATCCAAATCGCCATCCAAAATATCGAAACGGTTTTGTTCAAAATCAATTTGGTTTTGCCAATCAAGCGCTACCGGCTTGTTTTGGGAAAAAAGCATTGAGGGCAAGGCAGTGGCAAAAAGTAAGAGTATAAAATACTTCATGTTTAACTATTGATTTTCAAAAATGGTGCCATTAAAAAATTAAATGCAAGTTGACTCAAATCAGTCAAATAAAAAAAGTTAAATATACGCAATTCGATGCTAATGATTATTTTCGTATACATAATTCTATTCGTATGAAAAACAAGTACTCAAAAAACCTCTTATTTCTATTCAGTATTGCAATAGCATTTACTTCATGTAGGGCAAGGTTTTACACCCCAAATAGAAATCCAATTCCATTGTTCAAAAAATCAGGGGATGTGTATTTAGATTTATCGAGTAACTTGACCAATAAAATTGATTTAACTGGCGGGTATGCCATTGCAAAAGGGGTGGGTGCTTATGTTGGTTATAGCAAAGCATTCCAAAGCACATCCAATGGAGATTCAGCTTCAGGAAGCACTTACCGTTACAATGGGGAAATGCTTAATTTCGGTTTGGGTTATTTTTTAAATGAAAACATAGACCAATCCTTTCGATTTGAAATTTATGGGGATTATGCTTTTGGAACATTTAAAAACAGAGTCAGTGGTGGCAACATCCAATATTTTAATGGAAATTTTAAGCGAATAGGCATCATGCCAAATATTGGATACAGCAGTTTAGACAACCGGTTTAACATGGCGTATTCACTGCGTTTAAGCAATATTAGTTTTAGCAACGCAAGTATATCAGATAACGCCTATTGGCGTTCGGATATAGAAAGGTATCAAAGCAAGGGGAGTTATCAGATGGTGGAGCAAGCCATGATGTTTAGGTTTGGTTCAGAACAAGCAAAATTTCAGATTCAATTGGCTTCTTACCATGGTTTGAATGCCGATGAATTGGTGAATGCGGTACCAAGATGGAATGCTTCTGTAATGATAGGTTTGGTGCTTACGCCACAGTTTAGGTAGACTATAATTTAGTCAATTCCCACAGAACGATGCCTGCACAAACAGACACATTGAAAGAATGTTTTGTGCCAAATTGAGGCACTTCAATACAATGGTCGCATACATCCAAAACTTCTTGTGAAACGCCATCGGTTTCATTGCCTAAAATTAACGCAATTTTTTGTTCAGAATGTGCTTTGAAGTCTTGTAAAAAAACGCTGTTTTCAACTTGCTCAACAGCAACCAATAAATAGTTTTGTTTTTTAAGTTCAATGCAAGCTTCCAAGCATGATTTATGATAGGTCCAAGGCATGCTTAATTCAGCACCTAGAGCCGTTTTGTGTATGTCGCGGTGGGGAGGGCAAGCACTTATTCCGCACAAATGAATATGTTCAACACCAAAACCATCAGAGCTTCTAAAAATACTGCCAATATTATTCATGCTTCTAACATTGTCGAGAATGACGCAAATTGGGTTTTTAGGCGTGGTTTGGTATTGATAAATTGTTAATCGGTTAAGTTGATGTGTGTGTAACTTGCGGAACATTTTTTCGGGTAAAATTGAATATTTATTTTGCTGAAATTGTGAAACAAGCCGAAGCCATATGTCCGCAAAGATAACAGATAATCAGACACCATTGATGAAACAGTATTCAGGGTTCAAGCAAAAGTACCCTGGAGCACTCTTGTTGTTCCGCGTGGGCGACTTTTACGAGACCTTTGGAGAAGATGCAGTAGTTGCATCGAAGGTATTGGGCATCGTGTTAACCAAGCGTGGCGCAGGCAGTAGCAGTGAAACTGAATTGGCTGGATTCCCGCACCATTCCTTGGATACCTATTTGCCAAAATTGGTTAGGGCTGGACATAGGGTTGCGATTTGTGATCAACTAGAAGACCCTAAAATGGCAAAGGGAATTGTGAAGAGAGGCGTTACAGAATTGGTTACGCCTGGGGTTGTATTTAACGACAAAGTTTTAGACATTAACACCAGCAATTTTTTAGCCTCAGTTTATTTTGGAAAAGACCATACAGGCGTTGCTTTTTTAGATATATCTACAGGCGAGTTTATGGTGGCTGAAGGCTCATCAGATTACATCGATAAATTGTTGAGTAGTTTGAAGCCAGCCGAAGTTATTATTAGCAAACCACAGAGCAATTTATTTAAACAATTAACTGGAGAAAAATATTACCATTTTGCCTTAGAGGATTGGGTTTTTCAATCGGATTATGCGGAAGAAAAGTTATTGAATCATTTTGGTACGAGTACATTAAAAGGATTCGGTATTGGGCATTTAAGTTCAGCCATAGTGGCTGCCGGAAGTGCTTTGTATTACTTGGAGCACAATCAGCAGAACAATATTAAGCACATCAATGCCATAAGCCGTATTGATGAAGATAAATTTGTTTGGTTTGATCAGTTCACTATCCGCAATTTGGAGGTCTTATATCCTTCACATCCGGGAGGCCGAACCTTGGCAGATATTTTAGATAAAACGCAAACCCCTATGGGCAGCCGTTTGATGAAAAAGTGGGTGGTATTGCCATTGAAAGATTTGCATGAGATAAATGCAAGGTTAAATACTGTTGAAGGTTTTATTCAAAATAAGGAAGCTTCAGAAAAGATAGCAAATTTATTGTCACAGGTTGGGGACATTGAACGCATTATTTCAAAAATTTCCTTGCTGCGTGCCAACCCAAGAGAAGTTTTGCAGTTGGCTAGGGCTTTGGATTGTGTTAAGCAAATTAGAGAAATTTGCGTGGAGTTGCCAAGCGCAGAAATGCAGATTTACGCAGAGCAATTAAATCCATGTATAAACTTAGCTGAGAAGATATTTAAAGAATTAAAACAGGATACACCTGTATTGGTAAATAAAGGCGGTGTTATAAACGATGGGGTTGATGCAGAATTGGATGAGTTGCGCAATTTGCAATTGAATGGGAAAGAGAAATTATTAGAGATACAAAAACGCGAAGCAGAAGCAACGGGAATCTCTTCATTAAAAATTGCATTCAACAATGTATTTGGTTACTATTTAGAAGTGACAAATACCCATAAGGACAAGGTGCCTGAGGAGTGGATACGCAAGCAGACATTGAGCAATGCAGAACGTTATATCACTCAAGAATTAAAAGTTTATGAAGATAAAATTCTAAGTGCAGAGAGCCGCATATTAGAAATTGAAAACACGATATACAACAATCTGTTGTTGCATATGGGCGATTACATCAATCCTGTTCAATTGAACAGCCATTTATTGGCCCGTTTGGATTGTTTGATGAGTTTTGCTACGATAGCCCAAGACAACCGTTATGTTAGACCTTTGATTGACGAAGGATTTAATTTGAAGTTATTGGGTTGCAGACATCCTGTAATTGAAAAGCAATTGCCGGTCGATAATGCGTATATACCCAATGATATTGAATTGGATTTAGAAACCCAAAGAATAGTGATACTTACGGGACCCAATATGAGTGGTAAAAGTGCTGTTTTGCGTCAAACAGCTTTGGCAGTTTTGATGGGGCAAATTGGTTGCTTTGTAGCTGCAGATGAAGCCGCTTTTGGATTGGTAGACCGCATATACACAAGGGTAGGCGCTAGTGATAATATTTCTGGTGGTGAGAGTACCTTTATGGTTGAGATGATAGAAACTGCTGGTATTTTGAATAATATTTCAAACCGCAGTTTAATACTATTAGACGAAATAGGAAGAGGAACCAGTACTTTCGATGGCGTAAGTTTGGCATGGGCTATTGCAGAATATTTAGGCAAGCATCCTGAGCAACCAAAAACCATATTTGCAACGCATTACCATGAGTTGAACGAATTGGAAAAAAATATTGAAGGCATAGTTAACTACCATATTTCGGTGCGTGAAACAAAAGATAAAGTCTTGTTTTTGCGCAAGCTGGTAAAGGGAGGTAGTGAGCATAGTTTTGGTATCCATGTGGCCCGAATGGCAGGAGTTCCAAAGACCGTTTTACAAAGAGCAGAAGAAATATTAATAGAGCTTGAAAAAGACCGTGCCCAAATTAGTGGCAGGGAGACTTTAAAAACGCTAAAGGTTCCGCAATATCAATTAACTATGTTTGGTGTCAACGACCCTAAATTGGAAGAACTTCACCGACAATTAAGTGCATTGGAAGTCAATGCCATGACCCCTATTGATGCCTTGATGAAATTGCAGGAATTGAAGAAATT
>JAOASJ010000091.1 GCA_030158725.1 Bacteroidia bacterium | reverse complement strand
CTCTCCCCCATTGTGACCATTATCACATTTTATTATTTTGAATAGCTCTAATTTTGCAGTATCAAATCATCAAAACACATGAAATTAGAACAAATTTATACCGGATGTATCGCACACGCTGCATATTATTTAGAAAGCAATGGTGAAGCTGCAATCTTCGACCCACTTAGAGAAGTTCAACCCTATATCGACAGAGCCAATAAAGACAATGCAAAAATCAAATACGTTTTTGAAACGCATTTTCACGCAGACTTTGTTTCTGGTCACCTCGATTTAGCTAAAAAAACCGGTGCTCAAATTGTATATGGTCCAACTGCCAAACCAGGTTTTGATGCAGTAGTGGCTGAAGACAATCAAATTTTTAAAGTTGGCAATTACCAAGTCAAAGTTTTACATACCCCAGGCCATACCATGGAAAGTACTTGCTATTTAGTTATTGATGAAAACGGCAAAGAACATGGACTGATCTCTGGAGACACCCTATTCATAGGTGATGTTGGTCGCCCCGATCTTGCCCAACATGTCATTGCTGAATTAACCAGCGAAAAACTAGCTGCACATTTATACGATTCTTTGCGCAATAAAATCATGCCTTTGGCAGACGATATAATCATATACCCTAACCACGGTGCAGGTAGCGCTTGTGGTAAAAATATGAGCAAAGAAACCACTGATACTTTAGGTCATCAAAAACAAGTGAATTATGCCTTGAGAGCAGATATGAGCAAAGAAGAATTCATGACAGAACTTCTGGATGGACTTACAACTCCTCCTGCGTATTTCCCAAAAAATGTTCTAATGAATATCCGCGGTTACGATAGTTTTGATGACATTATGGAACGTGGCATGCAAGCATTAAATCCCGACACCTTTGAAGCCGTTGCAAATGAAACCAGCGCACTCATTTTAGACACACGAGAAGCCAATGAATTTGCAAAAGGCTTTATTCCTAACTCAATCAATATTGGTATTGATGGCAACTTTGCACCATGGGTAGGTGCATTAATTCCTGATATCAAACAAGAAATTTTAATCGTTGCAGATAAAGGCCGCGAAAAAGAAGTCATCACCCGCTTAGCCCGTGTGGGATACGACCATCCAATTGCCTATTTAGATGGCAGTTTTGAGGCTTGGAAAAATGATGGTAAAGAATTCGATTCTGTAAAAAGAATATCTGCTGAAACTTTTGAAAGCATTCTTCCTGAGAATCCAATCGTTATTGATGTTAGAAATGCCAACGAGTTTAACGCCGACCATGTGAAAGATGCAATCAATATTCCTCTCGATTATATCAACGACCACCTCGCTGAATTCCCTAAAGACAAACCGTTTGTTATGCATTGTGCAGGGGGCTACAGAAGTATGGTGGCTGCCTCAATATTAAAATCTAGAGGATGGGATAATTTTGTAGATGTTGAATCTGGATTTTCAGGCATCTCAAAAACTTCAGTTCCTGTAATTTCAAATGCTTGCCAAAAATCAAAAAGCTAATATGGAAACAACAATTTTAAACACAGAAAAAACCAATAGCACCTTTATCGTTGCCAATCTTAAATGCAGTGGATGCGCTAAAACCATTCACAATAAAATTAGTGAAATAGAAGGTGTTGATGAGGTAAAAGTGGATGTTGAAAATGCGCGTATTGACATTCAACACAATGCGTCTATTGACCGCCATCAATTCAGTGAAAAACTTGCCAAAATTGGTTACCCTGAAATTGGTGAAGACAACGACTTACTAACCCAAATGAAAAGTTATGCCAGTTGCATGGTAGGTAAAATCAGTTAAAAAAATATGCAGAAATACAATCTTGAAAATCTAATAAAAGAAAACGTCGGTACTGTGGTCGATGTAAGAACACACAATGAATTTATGGGTGCACATGTTCTCGACTCAATTAACATCCCCTTGAACAACCTACCCACTGATATTGACAAAATAAAAAGCCTTCCGAGTCCTGTAATCCTTTGCTGCGCCTCTGGTGGACGAAGTGCTCAAGCCGAACAATACCTTAAATTATTTGGTGTTGACTGTATCAATGCTGGTTCATGGACCAATGTTAATTTTTATAAAAACAGCTTTGCATAAAGCAACCCATATAATATTTTAATAAAATATAGAAAATCCCAATATGAGTAATTTTAATGACATTATACAAAGCGAAACACCCGTGCTGGTTGACTTCTTTGCTGAATGGTGTGGCCCCTGCAAAATGATGAAACCAATTTTGGAAGACCTCAAATCCAAGATGGGAGAAAATGTCCGAATTATAAAAATAGATGTAGACAAAAACCCCGCAATTGCAGCTCAATACCGTATACAGGGTGTACCAACCTTAATGGTATTCAAACAAGGGCAATCGAAGTGGAGACAAAGTGGGGTGCTAAGTGCAGCCGATTTGCAGAAAGTTATTGCAAGTGTGAATTAACGCTTGAAAACAGCAGTCATTTCCGCGCTGTCCAAAATATTGCTTGCCATAGCAGCGCGTATTTGAGCTACGGTTGCTGCGCGTCCTATTCCCAATTCTGCATTTTTCATAGCATATAATTTAAACCGATAACGGTGCGCAGTACCTGGCGGTGGACAAGGTCCTCCATAGGTGGTATCGCCAAAACTGTTAATACCTCTTTTAACGATTGGAGGAAGAACGCCTATTCGGTCAACGCCTTCTTTAATCTCTCTTAGACTTCCTGGAATATCATATACCACCCAATGGTTCCAAACATATCCAGCTACTGGAATGGCGTCAGGATCGTCCATAATCATCACAAAACTTCCTGGAGGATTTGCTCCATCGGGATCTCCTCCAATGCCACCCCAACTCAATTGAGGATGGAATTGTTGTGAACTCCCACATGAATATTTAAAGGGTATTGTGTCTTCAAATGAATTGCTCAATACATAAAAACTAATTGGACTTTCAACAAGTAATCCTGTTCTGCAATCTGTTAATAAAAGCAAACCTATCAAGCAACCTAAGAATAAAATCAATTTACGCTTCATATCTTTTAATTAAGAAACACAAATATCATATAAAACTTTCATATCCTTCAATTCACTTGTCATCTTTGCTTTTTCAAAATATTCTTTGGCGTACACCAAACGCAGATGCTTATTTTCTCTTAACATCAGCAAGGGTTTTACTATAGGATTAAACACCAAATCGCCACTGGCATTTTTCCCTATTTCTAATTTTACAAAGGCTGTTACATGGCACCAGGTATAAATATCATAGGCAATAAAATCACCCAAACTATAAATAGCAAAGCCTTGTTTTTCTCTCCCGGTATTGGGGTCTTTAAATACATACGAGCGCCAAGGTTGCATATTGTGCGGATGACCGCCAGCAATCACATCTACGCCACAAGTCTCAAATATTTTTTGAAACAAATTAACTGTAACTTCAGATGGGTACACCTGGTAGGCATTGCCTGCATGAACCGAGCAAATTATAAATTCAGCACCAGCATTTCTGCAATCTTTTACCTGTTGCTCTATCATATCAATAGAACAATCCTTGGTATTCAGCGGCAAATAATTCACCTTCCATTCCTCCCCTTTTTCAGGCAAAAATTGATTCAAGGAATAGGTAAAAGCAACAAAACCAATTTTGACTCCATTGACTTCCAGTATTTCAAAATCTTTATCCTCTTTTTGAGATTTAGCCCCTACTGATTTAATGTTCTTTTTGTTTAAAAACTCTATCGTTTTATCTATCCCCTCACTGCCTTGATCCAATGTGTGGTTGTTGGCTATACTTAAGACATCAAAGCCTCTATATTTACCCTGACCGTTAAAGACATCAAATGTTTTTTCATCGGTATTGAAATGCATGTCATACAACATCACTTCGGGTACAAAATTGTTTTTAAGTCCTTCGTGTAAAGGTGTCTCTAAATTGGCAAAAACCACATCACTTCCAAAAAACTCTGAACCTACCTCATTCCATAAGTTTTGTGTAAATTCCTCATGTATCATTTCGTAAGGCATTAAATCGCCTCCAATAGAAACAGTGACCAAAGGTTCTACAATTTGATTCTCTAGAACTGGTTTTTCTTTGAAATGTTTTTCCACTTCAATACTGTCAGCCAATAATGGAGATTTGAAATAATATTTATAGGCAAAATAGACAATATCCTTAAAACCCATAGTCCTAGGATTCTCTTCAAAAACTCTTGCCCTTAGCCATTTCTTACCTTTGATTAGGTGTAGCGGCAAACACAATAACTGAATAATGTAGCAGAGAATAATGCCTTTGATGGTATGTGGTCTAACAGCCTTCATACATGAAAACTAAGCGCCTAAAAGCATTCTACCTAAAGAAAAATAAACCGTTAAGCCAATAATATCATTGGTAGTAGTAACAAAAGGTCCTGTTGCCAATGCAGGATCAATATTGAATTTTTCTAAAATCAATGGTGTAATTGTTCCCAAAAGAGATGCAAAAATAATTACGGTAATCAAGGCAATACTTACAACTAGACTCAAATTATAATGGTGACCTACCAACAAATTAAACAACAGCAACAAGGCCGAACACACCAAACCATTAATTAATGACACGGTAAATTCCTTTGCCAACTTTGGCATAATGTTCTTACTTTTTAAAGTGTTATTGGCCAAACCTTGAACAATGATTGCAGATGATTGCACACCGGCATTTCCACCCATCGCAGCCACTACCGGCATAAAAAAGGCCATTTGTGGTAAATGAGAAATATCTGTTTCAAAATTAGAAACCAACATTGAACTTCCCAATCCACCCATTAACCCAACCATTAACCAAGGCAAACGCGCTCTAGACAAAATCAAAACCTTGTCCTCACTAACAACACTGTCACTCAAACCCGCTTGCAACTGGAAATCTTTGTCAGCCTCTTCTTTAATGAAATCAACCACGTCATCAATTGTAATACGACCGATTAAACGGTTCATACTGTCAATAACCGGAATGGTAATCAAATCATATTTGTTCATCAAACGTGCAACCTCTTCACCTGTTGCATAGGCATTAACTGCAATAAATTCAGTATTGGTTATTTCTATAACCGAAGTGTGTGCTTTCGACAAAACGATGTCTTTCAATGACACCACACCTTTTAATATATTTTTATCGTCAACTACATAAACAGCATGGACAGAGTCAACCTCTTCAGCTTGCAAACGAATTTCTTCAATACATTGACTAACGGTCCAATTGTGCTTTACTTGAACCAACTCTTTCGCCATCAAACCACCTGCAACATCATCATCATAATGCAACATGGCCGCCAAATTCTTTGCATAATCTTGGTCATCAAGATAAGACAATACCTCTTCGGCTTTTCTGGTTGGCAATAAATTTAGAATATCCACCGAGTCATCCGAGTCCAAATACGAAACCACATCATCTGCAATTTCTTTGGCATCATAGCCCTTGAAAAAACGCTCTTGTAATTCTTCATCCAATGAACGAATAATTTCAACCGCCTCCTCTTGACCGACAACCTTGATAATAAACTTGGCCTCATCCAATTCAATATCCCAAAAAATTTCGGCAATATCTTCAGGACGGTAAGCTTCAAGAAGCAGGCGAACAGCCTCAGCCTCCTGATTTTCAATCAGAGGTTGAATTTGTAACAGCAGTTGCTTTTCTGAAACTTGAGTGCTCATTGTGATTGTTCTAAAAACTGAGTAAGTTTAATAAAGTCATGGTGACTTAATTGTTCCGCCCGCAATTTAGCAAATTCATGACTTTCTTGCAGATTAAATTTATGTAAAGCGTTTCTCAATGTTTTACGCCTTTGATTAAATGCTGTTTTTACCACATCAAAAAACAAGGTTCTTGAGCATGGCAGCACATATCCGTCAATTCTTGTAGCTTTGATTACCCCTGTTTGAACCTTAGGTGGAGGGGTAAACAACTCTGGTCCAACAGTAAATTCATAGGAAGTTTTATAATAGGTGTTTAAAAAAACACTTAGTATTCCATAGGTTTTTGAACCAGGACCAGCAACCAATCGTTCGGCCACTTCTTTTTGAAACATCCCTCCAAAACCTTTTACTTTAGAAATATTATCAAGTACTTTAAATACTATTTGAGAACTGATATTGTATGGAAAGTTTCCTAAAATTAAAACATCATCAGGGAAAAACATTTCATCATTTCTGCTGTCCAAAAAGTCACCTTCCATTAATTTCAAACCCTTAGGAACGAAATTTTCTTTCAGAAATGCCACCGACTCCCTGTCCAATTCAATGGCGCGTACTTCTTTGAAATTTTCTAATAAATATTGGGTTAAAACGCCTGTTCCCGGACCAATTTCCAATACCGGCAAATCAATTCCATCCCCTTTAAACATAGAAGCAACCTTCTCTGCTATACTGACGTCATTAAGAAAATGCTGTCCAAGATGTTTCTTAGGTTTTACAAAATGTTTCAATGCTTCAAATCTACAGCCATTTTTTGGATAAGCCTAAACCCTGTAAACAATATCTATTAAATATGCAATTATTGGTACAGTTTTTGAAATAGTTTTAAAAATCAAAAAGAATCAACATGAAAAAAATAATACTTAGCTCCTTTTTAGCCTTGGCAACTTTGCCAATGTTTGCGCAGGATGTACCTGGCACTGTGCCCCAAGTAGCACCTGCTGTTACAATGAATCCAGAATTCATTCAGTTTAAAGTTACGGCTCACGATTTTGGTAATGTTAAACAAAACATTCCAGTAAGCTATACCTTCGAATTTAAAAACGTTGGAACAAAAGACATCACTTTGGTTAATGTTCAAGCTTCATGTGGTTGCACCACTCCAAATTGGAAAGGTGGCATATACAAACCAGGAGAAACTGCTCAAATCACCGCTACTTTCAATGCAGCAAGTGAAGGTTACTTTCAAAAAAATGTAACAGTTACAACTTCAGAAGGAGTTAATTCTTTAACCATTTCAGGTATGGTAATGGTTCCAGCTGCATATGACCAATGGAAAATCAAACAAGATTCAATTGACCTAGCAAAAGCCAAATTAGAAAAAGTAGAAAGTAAAGGCAAAAAATCAGAAAAAAAATCTAGCAAATCATCTAAAGATAAAAACGAACAAAAATCTAAAGATGCCGACAGACCTAAAAGCAAAAAATCATCAGACAAAAAAAGTTCTTAATTAAACCCGAATATACAACATGAAAAAAATCGCAATCCTAAGCCTTTCGGCTCTATTAGTAATTGGAATTTCAGCGTTTCAAGCGCCTAAAAAACCAAAAAAAGCAGTTAAAGCTGTTAAAAAAGAAACCACTCAAGCAAAAGTTGTTTTATCAGATAAAGTTTACGATGTAAAATTTGATAGAACCTTCCACGATTTCGGTAAAGCTACTGAAGGCGAACAAGTTGAAACCATATTTGTAATCACCAACGTAGGCAAAGAACCTGTAATCATTAAAAGCCACGAAGTTCAATGCGGTTGTACAACCCCTTCATATTCTTTGGAACCAATTATGCCAGGTAAAAGCAGCAACATCAAAGTTGGCTTTAACACCAATGGTAAAATGGGTATCAACGACAAAACAGTTAAAATCGTAACCAACGGTGGCACACACGAATTGAAATTCAAATGTGAAGTAACTGCAAAGCCAAATGTTGATCCAATTGAGCCTGCAGGAAGTGCAATCAAATTGAAAACCAACTAAGACCTTTCATTTTTAATTATAAGCGTTGTATTGTTTTAAAGCATACAACGCTTTTTTTATACCCATGTCAAAATCAACTTTTTCTAAATTATTCATATTCGCTGCGATTACCATTGCAGTAAGTGGATTTGTTATTGAAAAAAAAGGCATAGTTTGGAGCAAAAAAGAATTTGATTTTGGAACCATCAATCAAGGAGAAGTGCCAAAAACCAGCTTTACTTGTTACAACTATTCAGACTCAATTTTGATCTTTGAAAACGTCATGCCTTCTTGTGGATGTGTGGTGCCTACTTGGCAGAAAACACCCATTAATCCTGGCGACTCAAGTATTTTGTCGGTTGAATTTGATTCTAAAGGCAAAAGCAAACAACACAGCAAGACCATAGCAGTGTACACCAACCAAGGTCTTTTCGAGTTGTTTATCAAAGCCAATATTATTAAACAGTAAATTTTCTTTTCGGCACGAAATTTGTTTTATACATTTTAAAATAACACATTACATGATTTCAGTTTTTACTTACCTATTTGCGTTGATGTCATTTACTTCTATCAACAACACCAACTCACCAACAGTTGACGAGCCAAAAGACATCGAATGGAAAAAAACTTCACACGATTTTGGAGAAATTGTACAAGGCACTAAAGCCAAATACACATTTACCTTTATTAACAAAGGTGCAGTGCCTATTGTAATCAGCAATGCTGCCGCTTCTTGTGGCTGTACTGTTCCAAATTTCAGCAAAGAACCAGTTCCTGCAGGAGCGCAAGGTTCAGTAACTGTTATTTTTGATTCTTCAGGAAAAAACGGCAACTTCTCAAAAAACGTAACCGTAACAACTAACCTTGGTCAATCAATCTTGTTTATTAAAGGCAATATTGTTACTGAAACAGCGAAACCAAAGTCTCCGGTGCAGATTGGCGATTAATTAATATTTTATAATTATAAAAAACCTTACAATGCTTGTAAGGTTTTTTTTTGCATCTTTGTAAACAGCTTCTTTTACATGGAAAACAGAGAATTTCACCAAGCAGAAATCAGTAATATCATTGAAATAAACCCAATGGTTAAACGGTTCTTTTTGAAATTCTCTCATGACATAATCTTTCAAAGTGGGCAATTTGTTATCATTGACTTTGGAAAACTTAACCATACCTATTCTACAAGAAGCTACTCGATTGCAGACATTAGCCATGGAAATACCATTGAACTTTGTGTTTCGCTAAAACAAGATGGCGCAGCTACTCCGCTTTTATTCAACAGCAAGGTAGGCGATCAATTGAAAGTAAGTATCCCACAAGGTAGATTTGTATTGCCAGATGTACTAGAAACTGAAAACATTGGTTTTATCTGCACAGGCACAGGAGTTGCGCCTTTCAGAGCAATGATAAAAGACCTGCTTGAGTATAGAAAATATACAGGCAAGGTATATCTCTTCTTTGGTTGCCGAACTCAAATTGATATTTTATACCGAGAAGAATTTGAAGAACTGCAAAACAAATATTCAAACTTCCATTACACGCCTGTGTTAAGCAGAGAAAGTTGGAGTGGGGCAAACGGGTATGTGCACAAACATTATGAAGGCATATTTAAAGACAAACCCAATGCAATTATCTATCTATGTGGCTGGACCAATATGATAAAAGAGACGCGCGATAATTTAAAAACCTTCGGGTATACCCGTTCAGAAATAAAAGTTGAGTTTTACGATTAAGAAGTGAATAGAAATTTAAAAGACCTTCGTAATCTGTTTCAAAAATCTCTGCGCCCGGCTAGAGTTGCTAATGCCATTAAGGTGATTAGCAGTTATTACGTTTCTAAAATCACTAAAAAACCAATCCATTGGGGCAAACCAATTTCATTTTCGATTGAACCTACTACCTCTTGTAACCTAAGATGTCCGCAATGTCCCAGTGGCTTGCGCAGTTTTAGCAGACCAACGGGGATGTTGGGAATGTCTGTGTTTGAAAAAGCGATAAAAGAACTTTACAAAAGCAGCGCTTATGTAACTTTTTATTTCCAAGGTGAGCCATATTTAAATACTCAATTTTTAGATATGGTATCAATGGCCAGCAAACACAAACTATACAGTGCAACCAGTACCAATGCCCATTATCTTGACAAGGAAAATGCTGAAAAAACAGTCAAAAGCGGACTCGATCGATTAATAATCTCTATAGATGGTACCACACAAGAAACATATGGGAAATATCGAATTGGTGGTAAATTAGAAAAAGTATTGGCTGGAACGAAGGAACTGATGGATGCTAAAAAAAGGTTAAACTCTAAAACACCCCATGTTATATGGCAATTTATTGTTTTCTCTCATAATGAACACCAATTAGAAGATGTCAAAGCCTTGGCTAAAAGCTATAACATTGACGAATTAGCCATCAAATCTGCTCAGATATATGATTATGAAACAGGCAATGAAATGATGCCTAAAAACGAAGAATTCAGCAGGTATAAAAACGAGGGCAATGAATATAAAATAAAAAACAAATTGCTAAACCATTGTTGGAGACTTTGGAACAGTTGTGTAATAACCTGGGATGGCAAAATTGTACCATGCTGTTTTGACAAAGACGGCACTTACCGTTTGGGTGATTTAAATGATATGTCCTTTGAACAGATTTGGAAAGGACCAGCTTACCATCAATTCAGAAAACAAATTATAAGAGGCCGTCAGTATATCGATATTTGTAAAAACTGTAGCGAAGGAACTTCCGTTTGGAAGAATTAACGAACGACAAAGAAAGTCCCGCGCATCTCATACCATTTCTTGTCGGTATCGTAATAGGTAATTTTGTAAACATACATATCCTGTTGCACCAAATCACCTTTGAATTTACAATCCCATCCAGCATTTATATCTTGGGTTTCAAAAAGTAATTCTCCCCAACGGTTGTAAATCGTAAACTTGTAATCTTTGGGTGTAAAATTCCAAACCTTAATAAACAAATCGTTTAGTCTATCTTCGTTTGGACTTACAGCATTCGGAACAAAAACATAATGGGGACAAGAGTCTTTAAATTCTATTTGGTCGCTCGCTGAACAGTCATTTTTTGTCCTAACAGTTACATCGTAAACACCTGGCAAGTTTACCAATATTGTTCTAGTTATTTCATTATTCGGCTTCCATAAATATGTATACCCTACCCCAGCTCCGGCATCTAATGTCGTTGCTTGACCTTGGCACATAAATTTATCTTGTCCCAAATAAACACTTGGATTAGTATACTCAGTAACATTTACTTCTTTGTAAACACTATCACAAACATTGTTGCCTGCTTTTAAAACCAAGTTGACCCAATATCTTCCTTGTGTGTTAACGGTAATAGATTTACTTGTAGCACCCGTACTCCACTGGTATTTTACGCCTGGGTAAGACACTGTATTCAAGACCAATGGAAAGCTATTCCCTGGGCAATAACCTGTATCTTTAGGCAAATCAAAGGCTGTAATTGGCCAATCATAAACCACCACATGGACTTGGTCAGTACTATCACTACCATTGTCAAATGTTGTTTTTACTGTTGTTAAAAATATTCCGGCTGTTGGGTAACAAATTGCTGTTGGATTCTGAACGTTACTGCTGCCAGGATTCGCTCCTTGAAACGTCCACTGCCAAGCAACTGCATTTCCTGAAGTGGTGACATTGGTGTATATGATACAAGAGTTTTTACACAAATAAAGGGTATCAACGTTGAACGCATTTGCAAAAAAAGATTGCAAAAACAAAAATAGAAAGATGCAAGTGCGTACTGTTTTTATCATATAGCCTGACTTTTCAAATACTCTGTTTTAAGCAAACTACAAATTTTGTACCTATCGTCATGAGTATCCAAATAAAGTGCGTTTAAAACCTCATATACATGTTTTATGCCTATCATTTCACACCATTCAAATGGTCCATGAGGATAAGCGGTCCCTAGCTTCATTCCCAAATCTATATCGTTGCGATTGGCAGTGCCTTCCTGCAATGTGAAATAAGCTTCATTAATGATCATACAAACAACACGAGGGGATATCATCCCAACACGAGAGTCTACCTTATTCAAGGTTTTCCATGGCAAACTTCCCAACTTCTCTTCTGAGATTTCATTTGAAAGTGCGCAATACTCTAGGGAAGTTCGTTTCAAAAAACTAGGCAAAGCATTAATTCCTATGGTATGCGACCACATTGCTTTTGGCAAAACAGATTCTAACTGTAATTTTACAGAGGAGAGTATCAAAAGACTTGAGGCATCAAGAAGGGCATAATCGGCTAAGGATGATGCATCATCATCAAAGTTTAAATCAAAAATTAGATCAAACTTGCTAGAATGGATATTTTTTGTACTTTCGAGCCTTGTAAAACTCAATCCTACAGATGTCAATATTCCGTCTAACTCTATTGTGCGTTCTTGCGAGCCTTTTACAGCAATGTTCATTCGAGCACAAAAATACAAATACAATCATGGAAAAAAAAATCATATTCACAGAGAACGCACCAGCCCCAATTGGTCCGTATTCACAAGCAGTTATGGTAGGAAACACGCTTTATTGTAGCGGTCAAATTGCCTTGGATACTGCTGGTAATTTTCACAATGACAGCATAGAGTCTGAAACCAAACAAGTAATGAGCAATATCTCTAAACTTTTAGAAGCTTCAGGAATGCAATTTGAAAACGTTGTTAAAACCACTATTTTCCTTACCGATATGAATGACTTTGCCAAGGTCAATACTATCTACGCAGAAAGTTTTTCAAGTAATTTCCCAGCAAGAGAAACCGTTCAAGTTTCTGCCTTACCGAAAGGTGCAAAAGTTGAAATAAGTGTTACCGCTGTGAAATAAAATTTACACCATAAAAAATCCCCGTTCAAATTAGTATTGAACGGGGATTTTTATTTTAGAAATAAATTAGTCTTCTTTTTTCACTGGGCAAGTATTCACACCCACTAATGTGTAAAGTGGGCAAAAAGATACCATACTGGTTAACAAAAATACGGCTGCCAATACCAAAAGCACAATTCCAATTGTTCCGCTTACCACATTACCGAAATAAAGGAAAGCAACAACTGCTGCCAATAATACGCGAATAATTCTGTCTGTAGAACCCATGTTTTTTTTCATACTATATATAATTATTTTTTAAAGTTGTAAATCAAAAAAGCAAACAAAAAAGTAATACCCAAATATACCAAACCAGACATAATTCCCTTTGTGATATTTGAATTTCTATTCATTTGATAAAGCGAAATTATACCCAAATTCTTAATACGTGAGTGACATTTGTCACACAACATTCGTTGAAACAAGGAAGCAGACTTTTCACATCCGCTCCCCCGTCTCTACACAAACATAAGGATATCAATTTTAATTCTCTTAATATTTTTTGATTTATTTCAAATTTATTTAAACAAACGCTATTCTACATGGTTAATTAGTACTCTTTTTAGTATTCTTTGATTCTTTGAACTCAATTCTAACAAGTAAATACCGTTACTATATTCGGAAGTAGGTATTCTAGTTTTCGACTCTGTTAAAACTGAATGGTATAAAATCCTTCCTTGCATGTCTATTAACTTCACCGTCATGTTTTCCTCATTCTTAATAATGGGCAATTCCAATTCCATAAAATTACTTGCAGGAAAAGGATAAATCTTTACCTCAAACGAATCATTGGATCCGCTTCGATTCTCCTCATTACTCTTATTCTTATCGTCTAAAACAAAATTGCATGGATTACAAGCGCTGCCATTAAAACATGTTTTATTTAAACTTGGATACAAATCGCCGCTAAAGAAATTCAAAGTACTTGAATTGCTGTTCGGATAAGAAAATTTAACAAAATACAAGCTCATAGCGCCATTGCTTATATTGCCATTAAAAGGCGCATCCTTCCAATAATTATTCGAGGCTTTGAATTTATAAGGAGAAATGGTTTCATGGGTTTCTTGTGTGTAAACAATATCGCCTAAAACGAAATTGCAGACTTTAGTACCAGAGGTTTGAAGAAAATTATTTTTTCCATTGTTTAAATACAACACACTACCTTTAACAAAAAGGCCCGAATTGCTATTGTATGCGAATGTGTTATTACCTCCAACATTGGAATAAACAGAACCAGCAAACTGTTTATCTTGACTCAAATTCAAATATCCATTTTCATCTTTTAATCCTATTTCATTGCCTAAAAATCTAGAGCAAGTAAGGACAGTATTCAATTTATTCAAACCCAAGCCTACCTTGTTTTTCCCAAAGTCACACGATTCTATAAAAGTGTATCTAGTTTGTCCTGATTTATTGTCGATAAATGCTGCTGTAGTATTTCCATTAAAACCAGAACTCGAAATTTGCAAATCTGTTTCAGGATTAAGAACATACAATCCATTCTCAATACAATTAAAAAAATGAGAGTGATTTACTTGCACCTTCGACTCACTGCTATAAAACCCAATGTCACAATGGTTAAAACTGCAATTTTCTATTTTTACTTCATTCGATACATTCTCCGAACCAAGACATTTAAGTCCAAAATCAAAATCCGTAAAAACACAATTCAATATTTCCGTCTTTCCGACATTTAAAACTTCAATGGCATTGGATGATGCAAAACTTGCCCAAGGCAGCTTATTAAATTCTACGTTCTTTAAGTTCAAGTCTGTACCCAATTTTATACTTGATCTATTCCCGTATAAAACTTTACAATTTTTCATTGAAAAACTTTTTAATGCATATGTTCCTTTTGCAGATATCAAATTCATCTCGCCTTCAACCTGCAAGACCACATCTGTATTGCGAGCAGTGCCTTCCAAATTAATTCCAGTATTTTCTCCACCTATCTCAACAACGCCTTCACCATATCCTCCTTTAGCATTCCTGAATTTAACATATCCCGAATTATTCGAATTACCTTTTGAAAAAGCAAAAATTGCATTGCTCTCCAACCTTAATTTTCCATCAATTTGCAAGGTTGCTTCATTTCCCTCTAATTGAATTATAGCACCAGGAAAATAAACCAATTGTGCACCTTCTTCAATAATCAATTCTGAATTGTCATGTATCAAAAGTGTACTGCCTGATTTCAACATCAAGGTACAGCCTTTTCTAATGCGCAATATGGCTTTATTATTTTCTGCATTGTCACTCCCCAACTCCAAGGTTCCGCCTTGTTCAACATTTACCAAAGAATTACATTCAGATGTTTTCATTTCAAAACGAGAACCTTTGCGGTTTAATCTATCGTAAATACCATTTCCAAAACCATTCAATCCATGTGCATTAATTTGCAATTTCCCCTGAGACTGCACTGTTAAAGAAGGCAAAGTATAACGCTCATAACGACCGTAATTATAAACTGTATTTAATAAGGCGCCATGCTCATTTGCATTTTTCTCAAACTCATCAACCATCCATTGTATATTCTCATCTGTTAATTGCATATGCTCTTGGTTGGTATTCTCTACGCCATAAAAAGTATGGAAAGGATATACACTTGGATTGGGTACAAAACGGTCAACATAATCATCAATTTTTTGTCCAACCTTAGTCGTTACATCCAAAGCGCTCGCTGTCGGAATAAAACAAGTTGCACTGTGGTTGTTTACAATATTGATAATGCCATAAATCTTTCTAAAATCTCTCAAGTCATAACGTATACTTCCAGGCACATGGTCCAAACCAATTTCTTTGTCTAATGGAACATAATGTTTCAAACCAAGTGGCAGCATAGTATAAAAAGCAATATTCATTGGTTTGTTCCATGTATTGTCTTGGTAAATCCTACTCATAGCAAAAACATAAGAGGTAAATCGCAATGGATTGTTATCTATAAAAGCTGAATTTGGATTTAAGGTAAGTAACAAATCACCAGGATTGAAATTTTGAAAACTTGCATTAACACTTCCATTTGTTAGGGCAATATTTCTACTTAATTTAGGGTAATTCCCCAATTGGTTTTGTTTCCCTAAAAATTCATTTCGGTCTTTATGTGGACTGGTTTTAAATTCTGAAAGGATGTGCATCGATAAAAGCTGTCTAGATGCGGCTCTATCCAATCTTCTTTTAAAGTTCTCCTTCATAGTAGGTAGCTTACCACTATAATATTGCATGAAATTTTGTAAACCATAAGGAATATTAGCCCCTTGGTGGGGCGCATCAAAAGACAAATAAGTTCGAACACAATGTGGCAAATGGTACTTCTCCATATACGACAAGGCGTATTTCGCAACTACACCACCCATACTCGTCCCTACAACTACCAATTCTTCATCGCTACATTTTCTTTCATTTATTAATTGAATGAATTTAACCACCAATTGGGCGTTGTTCTCCATATAATCTGCACCATTGTGAAAGTCAACATAAAAAATATCATATCCTTTATTCCTCAGATCACTTATAAATTTTGGTGCTTTAGCAATAGCATCCCATGGCTCGATTCTATCTTTTAATTTTGACTCATACGGGTTTAAAACATAACCATTCATCAAGTCAATTAATCCCGTATTACCACACTTTCCACCATAACAGCCTGTCCAATGGTCTTTATAACCAAAGTCTATCCCTTCAACCAAAATCAACGGTTTCTTTATACAAGTATTCTGAACGCCATTGTTTAATCCAGGCATATAATCAATAAAAGCACCTAAGGGTTCTTGCAATTCAGTTTGTCTCTCAGGATTTGCATAGATATTTCCAAATTCATCTCCAAAATGAAATGGATTATTTAGTGCATGTTTATTCGATATTCCGAAATTCAAATCGCGTGTCTCAAAAGCGATTAAAGTCTTACTTTGTCTTATTTTGCCATCCATAAAACTTACTTCTATATAAACCTCATTATCTCCTGGTAGCAAAACAAAGTTCATTGGAATATTCATTTGAACATCAGTATAATCCTCATTTCTAAACTTTATACGAATTCTCTTAATATTTGAACCAGAAGTATTGATGATAAACTCATCTGAAAAGCGCAAAATAATACTCGAGGTAAATACCACAGGAACATAGGGTGCAGATATAAAAACTTCCTGTGTTTTAAACGCATCATTTGGTCTATTCACCAACCATCGATAATTGCTGCTATCAAATTGAATGGCACCTTCATTAAATGCCGATTCTTTTATCATTCCACCTTTCAAAAACAGTATAGGAACAGGAATGGTTTTAGCTTTAAATTCGGACTCAAGTCTTTTCTGAAACTCTTCATAAGGCTGTAAATTTTGATTGGTTTGAATACTTGAATTGTAATACTGTTGATAAAGATTACTCAGTCTATTGTAATCAGATAAGCTGTCGTTAGTCAAACCCTGAGAGGCATAAAGACTGGAATCGACTAGACCTAAGTTCCAAAAATAAGAAGTATTTAAACTTCCCTGTTGTTTAACATCTCGGTATAGGCTGTCCCATACTTGGTTAAAATCACTTTGCCCTTTTAACGTGTAGGAAAAGAGCAATAGTAGAATTAATGTTTTAATTTTTTTCATTGTGTGTGTTTTAGTTTTGCCTACTCTAATTCGTTTTCAGCTTCCCGAACAAGCCACCCTTATTTGAAGCTTGCCTAACAAATATCCTACACGAAAAATGAAAAAAGCCCCTGTATTTAAAACATGAGCCAATCAATTCACAGCCGAAACAAGTCCAAACAAATAGCACAATCGACGAATAAGTGGGACATTTTGGGCATAAAAAAAGCCCCTTACGGGGCTTTTTAAAATATTATCAATTAATCTTCATCGTCGTCGTCGCTGTCTTTAGATTGGCCTTTTTTCATTTTGCCTTTCTTATCTTTCATTTTATCCTTTTTTTCGGATTTCAACGCCTCGTACTTAACTTTCTGCTCTGGAGTTAATATAGAGTTCATTTTCGCATCAAAAGACGCTTTAACAGCCTTCATTTCACTGTGCTGTGACTTTTTATTTGCGCTGTCTTTATACTTTTGCTTAATTGCCTTGGCTTGGTTCATCTTTTCAAGTACAGCAGCGTATACTTGATTTCTTTGAACATCGCTTAGGCCAAGCTCAGTTTTTAACTTATCAGCCCTCATATTGGCGGATGCCTCAGGAGTTCTTTTAACTTTGGTTGTGTCGTGTGCGAAAGTGTTTAGGGCAATAACAATTGCGGCTAAACTAAAAATTAGTTTTTTCATATGCTTAAATAAAATTGTTAAAGCATATACTTCAACAAGAATACCAAACTCACGAATTACAAATATTTATTATCAAAATGTCTATTTGGAGAAATTAAATAGAGCAATAAAATCCTAGAATATCGATATGAAAAAGGAGTTATTAATAAAATAGTTGGGATTAGAACTGTTGCAATCTTTGCGAATGACCAATCTAAATTAATAGCCAAGACGCCAAATACGATCATTATAAAAGTACTAAAGGCGTAACTGATATACATGGCTCCCCAGAAGAAACCTGTTTCGTGTTCAAACTTCAATCCACAGTTTGGACAATTGTCATTGGTTTTACTAAACCCAAACAAATTAAAAGCAGAATAAGGGAATACCCTTCCTTTTCGACAACGTGGGCATTTACAAGTAACTATACTTGATAATAACAATGGGGCTTTTTGAGGCATTTTAGGCTAATTGATTTTTTCTGTATTTACGGTACCACATGATACCTACTGAAAATAAAATCACATAGACCGATAACAATAGCATCAGAATACCAACATTAAGTCCCATACCTACACTTTTGGATCCAGAGGCTTGGCTGCTTTCTACACTCGCCTTGCACATTGGACATTGTGAAAATGCCAGGATATTTAAAGTTAAGAGGACTAAAAGTGAAACTACTTTTTTCATAAAATACGGTACAAAATTACAATTAAATTATGCTAATAAAGTGAGCAAAGTCACAAATCTCAATAAAAAGGTGAAATCATGAAATACACAACTACACCAGTAACAGAAACGTAAAACCAAACTGGCCAAACCCATCTTGTTAAGCGCTTGTGTTGTGCATATTCGCCCGTTAAACCGCGGTATACCGCAAACAAAATAAATGGCAATATAATTCCAGCTAATCCAATATGGGTAAACAATATGATATAGTATAGCGTTTTAACAAACCCTACACCCCCATAGGCGGTCTCAACGGTTGTAAAATGATACATTACATAGGTTAGCAAAAATAAGATTGAGAATACAACGGCTGCCAACATAGATTTACGGTGCTTTTCGAAATCCTTCTGTTTGACAAACCATAAACCTACTAACAATAGAATTGCTACAATAGAATTTAAAAGGGCACTAATGGCTGGGAAAATATGGGTATCAAATTCAAAACCTAAATCTATTTTAACCCTTCTCATTAATGTAACCAAGGCAAACACCACCACAGAAAGTGTGATAATAATTCCGTTGGCCAATTTATCGTTTTTTGCTATCGTCTTCATTTCTTATATTCAAGTTTAAGCGCACGGACTGCATCTATTGTAGCGCTTTTTTCATTCTGTCCGTTGGTATCAAAAACACCTCTAACGCGTTTTTGTTTGTCAACTAGAACAATTTTATTGCTGTGGAACAATCCATTGTGTACATCTTCAGCTCCAGGGATTTTAAAACTATTTGCGGCAAGGTCATAAATCTGAGTCTTAGAACCCGTCAAAAACTGCCAATGGTTGTTTGCATTGAATGATTGAGCATATTTCAACAGTACTGCTGGCGAATCGTTAGCCGGGTCAACAGTAAAGCTTAAAAAACGAATATTGGTATCTTTTTCAAATTCTCTGTAGATGTGTGTTCCAATATATCCATTCATTTTAGGACAAACGGTCTCACAACTTGCAAAGAAGAAGCTCACCAAAAGAATTTTATCTTTATAAGTTTCTAGTGTTACGCTATCACCATATTGATTGACCAATTTAAAATCGTCAATTGTGTGGTAGATGGTATCACCTTTGGCATCCAATTCTCTTTCAAAATAAATTGGAAGCTTCTTGGAATAATGCACGCCTGTTTTATTTAACATTACCCAAAGTATGGGCATGCCTATCAATAAAAACAAAATGCCCAACACTTTCCATGTTGGGCTTTTTTTAGATGTTTCAGTCATTACTTAAAAGTATTTCTCAAGACTTACGTAGTTACCTTCAATTAATAAGAAGCATACCAAGTAAGAAAGGAATATAACTGCAGGTAATACAATCATCCAACGAAGAAACTTAGCTTCGTAGTTTAAGTGCATAAAAATACCAACAATTAAAATCGCTTTGATGATACCAAAGGCAATGAAAACAATGTTTCTAGCCATTGATGCGCCGAAAGCGAAATAAATGATAAAATCCACGATGGTGATACCTAATAAAATCCAAAAGGTTCTCCATAGGCTTCCAGTACCATGCGATTCAGCATGAGGGATGTATGTTTCTGGAATATAAGTGCCTTCAGTATGTGTATGATTGTTGCTCATATTGCTGTGTTCTTTTAAAGGTTAGATCAAATAGTAAAAAGTGAATACAAATACCCAAACAAGGTCAACAAAGTGCCAGTATAAACCAACCTTCTCAACCATTTCGTAGTGTCCTCTTCTTTCATAAGTACCACGCATTACGTTAATCCAAATGATGATATTGATAACAACACCACTCAATACGTGGAAACCATGGAAGCCAGTTACGATAAAGAATAAAGATGCAAACGGAACTGGTCCAGAAATCTTATCAGCTTCAGTCCAATGAACTGGGTCAAATAATTTTAAATGTTTTGCATGTTCATGCGCAGCGTCTGTGAATCCAAATAAGTTTGAATCTAAACGACCACCTTCATGGATGAATTGAGACCATTCCCAAGCTTGACAGCCTAAGAAAGCAGCTCCACCCAAGATGGTTAAGAACATGTATTTAGACACTTCACTTTTAGAGTTACGATGACCAGCTTCAACAGCCAATACCATAGTAACAGATGAAATGATCAAAATCAAAGTCATTAAACTTACGAAAAGCAATGGTAAGTGTAAACCATGTGCAAATGGGAAGTGGTTAAAAACGGTTGCTGGATCTGGCCAAGGCGTTGTACTGCCGGCATAACTGAACCTGATTGCACCATAGCCCACCAATAGTGATGAGAATGTGAATGCATCCGATAAAAGGAAAATCCACATCATTAATTTTCCGTAGCTCACATTGAAAGGAGACCTTCCTCCTGTCCATATGCTTGTAGATGATACTGCTGAAGAGTTTGACATTATGATAATTGTATCTAAATTACTTTGCGAAATAAAGGAATAAAATCAAGAAAATCCATACAATTCCCAAAAAGTGCCAATAAGTTTTGCAAATATTAATGAACACTAGATTTTTTTTGTGAACCTCTAATCTCGAAGACTTAATGATAGCAACGAAAAGAAGCACTAATCCACCAATAATATGCAAAAGGTGAGCACCGGAAATTACATAGACAAATGAGGCTGAAATTTCACCTGCCTCTTTGTTTGATAGGTAAAGTCCCATATCTACTAGAGCAAAATAGGCGTAAAATTGCGAAACACAGAAACTTACACCTAAAATAAATGTTATAGTTAGAAGAGAAGGAACCTTATAAACGTCATCTTTTGATGCCGCTTTATATGCCAATTGCATAAAAATACTTGAAACGGCAACTATAATTGCGCTTATCCAAAACTGTATTGGTAATTCAAATTCAAACCAAGCATTGTTGCGAATGCCATCTGATTTGTGTACCCAATATGCACTGCTAAATGCAATGAAAAGCATAGAGCTAGCAACAATAAACAACCAAATGATAAAAGTCTTTTCATTGAAAATGCTTTTTTTATTGCTAGACATAGACGGCTGAATGGTTTGTGACATATATTAAAATAAATAACTTAAAAGTACGACTGGCATGTAAATAAGAGAGGCAAACATCAAGGACTTTGCATCTTTAATGCTTTGGGTTCTATGTAAAACGATTGCGCGGTATAGTAAATACAAACCAGCCGGTAGAATTAAAAACAATGAATTCAAGGAACCAAATTCTATTGAAATTGGGTACATCGACACCAAAATCAACATAACTGAATACCAAATGATTTGCATGGCATTCTTTTTAGTTCGTCCTTCGAATGAGGGTAGTAAAGTATAATTTGCCTTTCTATAATCATCCTCCAGCATCCATGCGATTGCCCAAAAATGGGGGAATTGCCAGAAAAACTGAATTAAAAATAATATTATAGCAATGTCATCAATATTCCCCACTGCAGCTATCCAACCTATTGCAGGTGGTAATGCCCCAGGAATGGCTCCTACAAAAACCGCTAAAGGTGTTTTAACTTTTAGAGGTGTGTATACCAAGGAATAGATAAACAATGAAACCAAACTCAAAAAGGCAACTCTTCCGTTGGTGAAAAATGCCAATGCAAATAGTCCCAAAACGGCACAGACTACACTAAATATCATAGCATCATTGGTGCTCATTCTACCATCAGCAATTGGACGGTTTTGAGTCCTTGACATCATACGGTCAGTATCCTTCTCGTATATTTGGTTAAAGCCATTTGATGCGGCTACAACCAACATTCCACCAAGTGCCAAACCAAAACATTTTAAAGGATCAAAAGATTCTGCAGTTTTTGCGACACCTAGACAGTACGTAATAATAGTTGTACCCACTACAGAAGTACTGAGTCTTACTTTACTCAGCATAAAATAGTCTTTAAAAAAAGCAGCGCTTAGTTGCTCTGGTTGCTTGTTGGTACTGTGGTCGGTCAAATCTTTGGAGAGTTTTTAGGTGCTCTTAAAATAGCGATGCAAATATACAAGGTAATCCCGAATATTAGGCCTGCAAAAAATATATGTGACACTTGTGCATATAGAGGAAAGTTATAGCGTAAATTAAGGACGCCACTGATATATTGAATGAGTAAAACGGCTGTAATTGAAGACAATAATCTCATCCATTTCTTCTCCAATTTTTTACGCAATAAATACAAAGGTACTAAGCTAAGAACAATTAGAGCCATTGCCAATATCCAATGTGTTTTAAAAATCTGACCTAAGAAGTCGAAATTCAAATCATTTCCAATGAACAATAAATTTCTCTCTACTGCAATATCGCTAACCTCTCTTAATTGGGTTCCATAAACAACTTGCAACAATGACAAGAAAACAAAACCAATGAAATACCATTTGTAAGGCATGATAGACCTGTTCTTTTCATCTATTCTAGAGTTAACCAAACTAAACATGATCAATGCCAATACAGCATAAGTCGCTAAATAATGTATGCTTATTATGATTGGGAATAAATTAGTCGCAACGACTATACTGCCCAACCAAGCGTTAAATAACATCATAACAAATCCCAAGGTACCACACCAGAATTTAAATCGGCTCACATACCTTCGAATGCGCAGCAAGGATAAAAAGAAAACCAATGAAAAAAGTCCTGACAACACCCCAATAAGTCTATTGATATATTCGGTCCAGGCTTTTAACGGATTGAATACTTCGGGCTTTAAAAGATTTGGATCATTTAGTAAGGCCTCCGATTGTGTCTTAAAACCTAAGTTTGACAATACCTTTGCAAAACGTTTCGCCTTTTGAATACGTTTTTGCACATAGAGCTCTTGATAGTTTCCAGGTAGTTCACATGCGCAAACAGGCGGAAAATAGGCTCCATAGCATTTCGGCCAATCAGGGCAACCCATACCACTTCCAGTGCTTCTAACAACACCTCCAGCAATAAGCAATAAAAAAACCGAAGATAGTGTCAAAAGACCTGATCTTCGGTTTAGTTTAATATAGTTCATTTTATTCTAACGGATGTCAGAACTGTTTATGCCTTCTTCATGAAAAGAGCAGCAAATGAAGAGAAGAATACAGCGCTTGCTTTTTCTTTTTTACCTTCGAATGCGGTATCAACTTGTGTTGATGGAGCATGGTAATGCTCAGGTTCACCATCACCTTTTTCATATTGAGGGAAATAATCTAATTCTCTGTCTGGACGGCTATATTCGTGAGGTCCTCTGTAAACAGTTGGAATATCACCTTCCCAGTTACCGTGGATATGCTTCACTGGTGTGCTCCACTCTAAAGTGTTAGACAACCATGGGTTTTGAGTTGCTTTTTGTCCTCTGAAAATGCTATTAAAGAAGTTGTAGATGAATAACAATTGAGCCAAACCACCTAAGATAGCAGCTACAGTAATCAAGATATTTACGTCCATCCAAATTCCAAATTCAGGAATTAAAGAGAATTGGTAGTATCTTCTTGGAACACCTGCTAGACCCATAAAGTGCATTGGGAAGAACACTAAGTAAGCTGACACGAATGTTAACCAGAAGTGTAAGCTACCTAAAGTTTTGTTCATCATTTTACCAAACATTTTAGGGAACCAGTGGTAAATACCTGCGAACATACCAAATATTGATGCACTACCCATTACTAAGTGGAAGTGAGCTACTACGAAATAACTATCGTGTAATTGAATATCCAAAGCAGCGTTACCTAAGTAGATACCGGTTAAACCACCAGAGATAAACAATGAAACCAATCCAATGGCAAACATCATAGCTGGAGTGAAACGGATATTACCTTTCCATAGAGTTGCTAAGTAGTTAAATGTTTTTACCGCAGATGGAACCGCAATAATCAAAGTAACATACATAAACATTGTTCCTAAGAAAGGATTCATACCTGTGATAAACATGTGGTGACCCCAAACGATGAATGACAAGAAAGAGATACCTATCAATGAAATTACCATCGCTGTGTAACCAAAGATTGGCTTTCTAGCATTGGTAGAAATTACTTCTGATGAGATACCTAAAGCTGGCATCAAGATGATGTAAACTTCTGGGTGACCTAAAAACCAGAATAAGTGTTGGTATAATACTGGGCTACCACCACTGTTTGTTAAAGCACCAACACCATTTAAGTGGATATCACTTAAATAGAAACTGGTTCCAAAACTTCTGTCAAATATCAATAACAATCCAGCACCTAATAATACTGGGAATGATAATAAACCTAAAATTGCAGTCAATAAGAATGCCCAAATAGTTAATGGCAATCTGTTCATTGACATACCTTGAGTACGCATGTTCAATACGGTGGTGATGTAGTTAATACCACCCAATAATGAAGACACAATAAACAAAATAATAGCAACTAACCACAAGGTTGTACCCAATCCCGAACCAGGCATTGCTTTTGACAAGGCACTAAGTGGAGGATATACTGTCCAACCAGATGAAGCTGGACCGGTTTCAACCAAGAAAGATGACATTAATACGCATGAAGACATGAAGAAGAACCAATATGAAAGCATATTCATAAATGGACTTGCCATATCTCTTGCACCTACTTGTAGTGGAATAAGTAAGTTACTAAAAGTTCCACTTAAACCTGCAGTCAATACATAGAATACCATGATGGTACCGTGTATAGTAACTAAGGCCATATAATAGTTTGGATCTAACTTACCGTCTTTAGCCCATTTACCCAATAAGGTTTCAAGGAAAGGGAAAGACTGGTCAGGCCAAGCCAACTGTAATCTAAATAATAATGACATGCCCATACCTAAGCATCCCATAATGATACCAGTGATCAAGAATTGTTTAGAGATCATCTTGTGGTCAGTACTGAACACATACTTTCTAATAAAAGAAGGTTCGTGGTGTTCGTGATGACCGTGGTGATCTGCTGTGTGAGTGTCGGTTATAATTGCTGTACTCATTGCTGTGATTGTCTGTTTATTAAAGAAAGATTAGTTAATAGCCAATTTTTTAGTTGTATCGGCTTGCATCATTGTGTCGCTGCTGTTCATAATTGCTGGAACTGCAACAGGTTTTTTAATGAAGGCTGGTTGTTGGGTTGCTAACCAAGCATTTACTTCTGCTTGTGATTCAACAACTACTTTAATTTTCATATTGTAGTGTGATACACCACAAATTTTGTTGCAATACAAGTAGAACTCAAATTCTTCACCAAATTCTTTTTTAGCCTCTACAGTTGACTTAGTAGGACGGAAAGTGAATTTAGTTGGCATACCTGGAACAACGTTCATTTGTGCTCTCATGTGTGGTAACCAAGCACTATGGATAATATCTTTAGATCTAAAGTTAAAAGTAACCAATGAATCTTTAGCGATGTGAATTTCTTGGGTAATGATATCGTCATTAGCTGCGCCGTTAAAAGTAGAAGCAAATTGCTTGCTGTTGTTTTGGATAGCTAATATACGCTCAATTTGTTTGGTTTTTCTTTTGATTGAAGCTTCTGCCTCATCTAATTTGTCACCATTGTTTAACGCATCAATTTCTTTTTGAAGTGACTCCATGTTTTTGTAGTCTCTTAAATTCTCAACTTCGGTGTAGCTATTTTGCAAAGCAATTAAAGCTGCACCACTTTTGATATCATTGATAACTGCTTTCTCAGCTTCAATTTGAGCTTTCAATTCAACGATTAATGAATCAACTTCTGGTTTGAATGCCAATCCTAATTCGTTTTTACCTGAAATAAATTTGTAATCAGCGATACCCATGATACCATCTTCACCTGCGTATCTAGCTTTCCAACCAAATTGGTAAGCGAATACTTCAATGCTGTGGATTTTACCATTGTTATTTTCTTCAGCATAAACTACAGATCTCCATGTTTGGTGACCTCTTAATACCAATAGAGTCAATACAATTGCAGGTATAATAGTCCAAAAAACTTCCAAACGGTTGTTGTGGGCTAAATACAATGCTTTTTCACCTTCTTTGTGTGCATATTTGAATGAAAACCAAAACAATAAAAACTGAGTAATAAAGAATACTATTGAAGTTAATATTAATGTTATAGTAAACATGCTGTCATAGTCAACACCATGAGCACTTGCAGAGTTGTTTAATAATATCAATTTGCCATGTGCCTGGAATTCCCAAATTGTTAAGGCTAATCCAACCAACATGAAAATCAACATAACCCATTTGTTTACGTTGTTTTGATTTACGGTTTCACGACCAGTAATCTTAGCAGTGTACTTGCTAATATCAAATGCATTGGCTAAAACCAATACCATTAAAATGGTAAAACCGATAATGGCCCAATTTATTTTTGATGATAAGGCTGACTCTGCTGGATCCCCTTTTGGTGCTTCGTAAGCATATTCGTCTGCTCCAAAAAACGGCTTAGCAGCACTGAGTTGTTCGGTTGACACCCCTTGGATATCAATTGATTTGCTCATGAAAAAGGCTGCTCCTGAAAGGATAACTACCGCCAGTGTCAATTTGAAAGTGAATTTTAAAAATGGTTTCATTCTAACTTGTACTTGCTTTGTTGGTCTATGTTTAAGTTGCGGCAAATTTATTGTTATTTTCAAAATAATCTAAAAAAATTATTGCCTTTTTTTGATTAATGATATTATTTAGAATCAGTATAAAATGGAAATTATCTCAAACGGTCTGCAGAGGCCAATAAATCAAGGTCTTTCTTGATTCCTCTAGCCGCTAAAAAATTCAAAATTATTATCACTAATAATAAAAATATTGGCCAATTTAACCCTAAATCTTGAAAAGTGATTCCATTTGTTCCACCAATTCTACCCTTTATTAAGTAAACATTAATTAATACAATTGTGATTGCCCCAAAATTGGATGTTACCAAGGTTAATTGTCTTTTTAAATTGCCGTAAAAAAATATTGTACCCATTGACAATAAAGCAACTAAGGTAATAGAAACAGGAATTTCAAAACGACTTAGTTTGATCTGTGGAACCGCTTCAATCGTGCTCGTTATAGTATTAATCTTGTAATCGATTGAAACACCATCTTTACCCAGCGCTTTTCCCTGATAAAGATTGATATCTGTAAAAGTCATTATCAAACAAATTAAAGAAATTAAAAACAAATAGATGGATTGCTGACGTTGTATCATTTGGCAAATTTATAGAATAAAAAAATTATTTTTTAGTAAAAAATATGTAGGTTTGCACTTCAATTTTTAAACATCAATGTCTGAGAAAAAATCGAAAACCGCTTACTGGATGCTATTTTTAGTATCTTTAGTTACCATCACTGCTTTGTTGATTTTCCTTCCTGAAGCTTTTTGGCTTGCTCTTCCTACAACTGTAGGTGGATTCGCCATGGCAATGGACTGGATTTAATTATAATTCAAATTCAAATTTAAACCACAGCAATTTCATTGTTGTTTGGTTTCGTGTGCACCTTTACTTAAATGTAACGTATCCAAGCACACACAACATATTAAAAACATTCCCCACAAAAAAAGTCAGGCTATAAACCTGACTTTTTTATTGATATCTTTTATTGATTAACGAATGTACTTAAAAGTCTTTCCAAAGAATTGTGCATTAGCACCCAACTCTTCTTCAATTCTCAACAACTGATTGTACTTAGCCATTCTATCACTTCTGCTAGCACTTCCAGTTTTAATTTGTCCGCTGTTCATAGCCACTGCAATATCAGCAATAGTGCTGTCTTCAGTTTCACCACTTCTATGACTGATGATATTTGTATATGAATTACGGGTAGCTAAATTAATGGCATCAATGGTTTCTGTTAAAGATCCAATTTGATTCACCTTAATTAAGATACTGTTTGCAATATTTTCTGTAATACCTTTTTGTAAACGGTTCACATTGGTAACAAATAAATCGTCACCAACCAACTGAACTTTACTTCCAATTGCTTGAGTTAATTTTGCCCAACCAGCCCAATCATCTTCCGCACAACCATCTTCTATTGAAATGATTGGATACTTAGAAGTCCAAGTCTTCCAAAAATCTACCATCTCTTCTGAACTCAATTGTCTCTTGTCAGATTTCTTGAATACGTACAATCCTTTTTCTGCATCATACAATTCACTAACAGCTGCATCCATAGCAATGAAAACATCTTCCCCTGGTCTGTAACCAGCTTTTTCAATCGCCATTAATACGGTTTCAATAGCTTCTTCATTCGATTGGATATTTGGTGCAAATCCACCTTCATCACCAACATTGGTGCTGTAACCTTTGCTTTTTAATACAGACTTCAGATTGTGAAAAATCTGAACCCCCATTTGCAATGATTCAGCGAAAGTATCTGCCTTAGTTGGCATAACCATGAACTCTTGAAAGTCGATTGCATTGTCTGCATGCGCACCTCCATTCAAAATATTCATCATTGGCAACGGCAACGTGTTAGCGTTTACGCCACCTAAATATCTGTATAAAGATTGATTGCTTTCTTGTGCTGCTGCTTTTGCCACGGCTAAAGAAACTGCTAAAATGGCATTTGCACCTAAGTTTGATTTGTTTGGTGTACCATCCAAATCAATCATCATTTGGTCTATGCTGTTTTGTTCAAAAACATATGAACCTAAAAGTTCATTGGCAATAATCTCATTGACATTGCTTACTGCTTTTAATACCCCTTTACCAAGGTAAACATTTTTATCTTCATCTCTTAATTCAGCGGCTTCGTGAATACCTGTGCTGGCTCCACTTGGAACTGCTGCTCTACCCATAAAACCGTTTTCAGTGATTACATCAACTTCTACCGTTGGGTTTCCTCTTGAATCAAGAATTTGTCTTGCTTTAATATCTGCGATTAATGACATACTAGAATAAATTACTGTTGTGTTATATAAATTTTTGTTTAGTCGGGAATTATTTTTGCATCATTTGCACGAAGTCATCAAATAAATATCTTGAATCGTGTGGTCCTGGAGATGCCTCAGGATGGTATTGAACACTAAAAGCTTTTCTGCCTTTCAAGCGGATGCCTTCAATGGTGTTGTCATTCAAATTAATATGTGTTACTTCAACTTCAGGGTTGTTAATCTCCTTTAATGCAAAACCGTGGTTCTGTGTGGTGATTTCACAATGACCTGTGATGATGTTTTTAACTGGATGGTTTAAACCTCTATGCCCGTTGTGCATTTTAAAGGTCTCAATTCCCATTGATCTTCCTAACAACTGATTACCCAAGCAAATTCCAAACATAGGCAATTGCTCACCCAACAATGTTTGTATTGTCTTTACAGCATAATCCATAGAAGCAGGATCGCCAGGTCCATTCGAAATCATGATTCCATCTGGCTTCCAAGCTAAAATATCAGCTGCACTTGTATAGGCATTAAATACACCGCAATGAACATCGCGTTCATTTAAGCAATTCAAAATATTTTTCTTGATACCAAAATCCAAAACTGCTACTCTGTGTGCAGCGGAATCAGCGCCTGTGGTAAAGAAATTTGGTGTACTTACTTTACTTGACAACTCTAAGCCTTCCATGTCTGGAACTGATGCAAGCATTTGCTTTAATTGGTCAATGTCCGTAATTTCACTACTTATAATAGCGTTCATGGCACCTTTATCCCTCACATGCCTAACGATAGCCCTAGTGTCAACATCTTGAATGCCGACAACTTGGTTGTTGATGAAGTAATCATCAATACTGCTAACGGCAGTTTTACGTGAATGGTGGTGGGCAAATGTGCTACAAACCAAGCCAGCAATTTTAATGCTGTCAGATTCGATGTCATTGTTGCTTACGCCGTAATTTCCAATATGAACATTGGTTTCCACTAGAATTTGGCCGAAATAAGAAGGGTCGGTAAAGACTTCTTGATAACCGGTCATCCCGGTATTAAAACAAATTTCGCCAGTGGTGGTTCCAATTTTTCCTACTGCTGTGCCTTGATAGTAGGTTCCGTCTTTTAGTAGCAGAACTGCTTGTGTTGAACTCATCAAAGGGCAAAATTAAGTTAATTCAAAGAATTACAAAAAACAATTTAATAACAGAAAAGGAAAGCCTTGATACCAAAGGTTAAACACCCGATTTTTTTTAATTCGATTTGTACATATTCAGCAATAATTGATACAATTACAGATTTGAAATACACTTTAGACTAATTTCAAATGAATGCCTACCTTTCATTCTTTCATAAAAATACGTTCCATTTGAACTATCTTTGCAAACGATTTTGACCACAACAAAAAAAGATATTCGTTCATTTGACCTAGAAGCTTTAAAAGCAGAATTTACTAACGCTGGACATCCTGCATTTAGAGGGAAACAAGCCTATGAATGGCTTTGGAAAAAAGGTGCGCGTTCTTTTGATGAAATGAGCAACCTATCGATTGAGACCAGAAATTGGTTAAATGAAAATTACAGCATTCTATCCGTTACTATCTTAACCCAACAAGTGAGCAGTGACGGAACCATCAAATTGGCCTTCAAACTCCATGATGACGCCATCATTGAAGGTGTTCTAATTCCCACCGAAACCAGAATGACAGCTTGTGTTAGTAGCCAAGTTGGTTGTAGCCTTAGCTGTTCTTTTTGTGCAACTGGTTTCCTCAAACGTCAAAGAAACTTAGATGCAGCTGAAATATATGACCAGGTGTGGCTCATAGACAAATTGGCAAAAGAAACTTACAACATACCTCTTAGCAATATTGTTTTTATGGGTATGGGTGAACCTTTGCTAAATTACAACAATGTAATGGCAGGCATTGAAAAAATCACCAAACCTGAAGGCTTGGGTATGTCTCCGCAGCGTATTACAGTTTCTACCGCTGGCATCGCTAAAATGATTAAAAAGCTAGGTGATGATGGCGTTAAATTCAATCTAGCCCTTTCCTTGCACGCAGCCAACAACGCCAAAAGAAGTGCTATTATGCCAATTAATGACAGCAATCCTCTAGAAGAATTGCAAGAGGCATTGAATTACTTCTACCAAAAAACCAAAAGAAAAATAACCTTAGAATATGCCGTTATGAATGACACCAACGACGGCAGAGAGGAAGCAGATGAATTGATAAAATTCGCTAAAAAAGTTCCTTGTAAAGTTAACCTTATTGAATACAACCCAATTGAACTCGCCGATTTCAAAGGCAGTAGCGTCGACAAAATAGCCGATTTCGGTCGCCGTGTTGAATCAGCTGGTATTATTGTCAATGTGCGCCGAAGCAGAGGCAAAGACATTGATGCCGCTTGTGGCCAATTGGCAAATAAAATTTAAACCCATTAACATGCATAAAGCAGGATTTGTAAATATTATCGGGAAACCGAATGCTGGTAAAAGTACTCTGAGCAACGCCTTAGTTGGTGAACAACTCAGCATCATAACCCCAAAAGCGAGTACCACCCGTCACCGTATACTTGGAATTATCAATACCGATGACTACCAAATGGTCTTATCAGACACCCCAGGTATCATTGAACCAGCTTATAAGTTGCACGAAAGCATGATGCATGCCGTTAAAGATAGCATTGACGATGCAGATGTTTTAATTGTTCTTGTTGATGTTAGCAATCCCAATCTTAAAGAAGAACATTTGGCAATGATTGCCGCGGCCAAATCGCCGATCTTATTAATCGTCAACAAAATTGACTTATCTACCCCAGCAGAGGTAACCAAAGTGATCAACGAATTATCTGCAGCAATTAACCCTAAAGAGGTATTTGCTATCTCTGCCTTACACGGTTTAGACCCACAAACGCTTATCAATAGAATTGCTTCTTACTTACCTGAACATGAAGCGTTTTATCCCAAAGACCAATTAACCGACCGCAATACCCGTTTCTTCACCAGTGAAATTATTCGTGAGAAAATCTTTAATCTTTACGAACAAGAGATTCCGTATAGCACCGAAGTAATTGTTCACGATTATAAAGAAGAACAAAACATCGATAAAATATACGCTTATATCATTGTTGAACGCGATTCTCAAAAGGGAATTATCGTAGGCAAAAATGGTGAAGGCATCAAACGCATTGGCACTGAAGCCCGCAAGGACATTGAAAAATTTGTCGGCAAAAAAGTGTTCCTAGACTTGCGCGTAAAAGTGGAAGAAAACTGGCGTAAAAACGAGTTGAAATTAAAACACTGGGGTTACCTAGAATAAGCTTCTTAATGCACCACTTTGTTGGCGCAATAACTGCTGGCAAACGCGTCTGGTTTGGCTTTGAAAGTAAAGCCCATTCCTATAATGTATCCCATCGCTTCTTTTAAAGAATCATGGCTTTTGAAATTCGGATCTGTGTTGATATCGGCATGGACTTCCATTTCAACATGGTAATTATCCAATACTGAACACAGTTCATACGCAATTTCTATCGATTTGCTTACTTCAAGTAGCATTCTTTCCTTTAAAGAAAAATGGTTCTTGGTAATAAATGAATTGAAATACATAAAGCCACCACTGTGCTCTCGTATAAATACAACAGCTGTTGCAAACTCGACAATATTTCGCTTTACCTGAGAGTCTGTACCTATACAAACTTTCAAATGTGTGCCTTTTGCTTGCTCCCGCAATATGGCTTGCTCTACTTCTTGTTTAATCGGCAGTTCGATTTGATCGCCGCCTAATTTTCTCCAAATCATCGGTCATTATTTATTTACAAATCTTATGTTTCAGTGTGATGGTATCATTAATTTACCATCAAACTATAGCACAATATACAAAATAAAATTGACTTAATGAAATTTGAAGGATAAGCCCCTCATATTGAAAGACCTATACTTTATGAAATTTTTATTCTTTTGCCATCCACCACTCTTCCTATAGGATGTAGTGTTTCTATATTCAAAACTTCACTGCTGCTTACCAACAATCCTCCGCTGGTTTGAGGGTCACAAAGCCACAAGAATTCCAAACCATTTAACCCATCACAATGGTCTTTTACATAGTTGTAATTGCTGGTTGTAATATTTGGGTAAACCATTTTTTCAGCCAAGCCTTTGGCTTCCTGAATTACAGGAATAGATTCAAGATTCAATTCTGCACCAAATTTACCACCAAGCATTTCCGTTAAATGTCCAAGCAAACCAAACCCTGTTACATCGGTCATGGCGTTTACAGATTTCAATTTCCCCAATTCAACACCAACAGTATTTAATCTACAGGCGGTTTCTATTAAAACTTGATAGCCTTCTTCACTTAGAAGATTGTGTTTTATTGCGTTTGACAACAATCCCAATCCTAGTGGTTTGCTGATGTATAAATAATCTCCTAACTGACAGGTGTTTTTTCTTTTTATGTTTTGCTTTTCAACAACCCCACTAACACTGAGACCAAACAAAGGCTCTTTGGTTTCAATCGAATGTCCTCCAGAAATACTAATTCCGGCTTCTTTACAGATGCTTTCAGCGCCTTTTAATACATCTTTAGCCAATTCCAAAGGCAAGACATCTTGAGGCCATCCCAACATCGACAAAGCCATAATTGGTTTGCCGCCCATAGCATACACATCGCTAATTGCATTGGCAGCAGCAATGCGACCAAAATCAAATGCATTGTTTACCAAAGGAAGAAAAAAATCAACCGTTTGTATTAAACAAGTTTCATTATTTATTTCAATGATGGCAGCATCATCCTTGTCTAAAAAGTCGACCAATAAAGATTGTGCATCTGTGGTTTTATGGTCGGCAAGAATGGCGTGAAGTTTAATGGGATCAATCTTACACCCACAGCCACCTCCGCGCGAAAACTCTAATAAATTATAGGACATTGCGCATCACAACATTGGTTTTAGTACCATCCTTCATAATAACGATGGCATAATAATAACCTTTCATTTTATGTGGCTTTGACAAGATTATAATCTGAGAAACAATCTCATCCGCATTGCTGTTTTTTAATTTAATTCTTATGGTCTTTTTCTCTGTTGCTGTTAATACTGTGCTTTTGAAAAACATTTGCATGTTGGCGGCTTTTGGCAAATCATCCAAAGTCACAACATATTCGCCATTTTGCATATTGCCAAAGGTATTGCCACGAGAAACCACAACTGGTTTGTTGATGTCAGCAATTAATGAGTCTAATTTTTTCTCGGGACGGCAATGCATTATCATTCTGTTTTCACAAACAATAAACAACATATTGTTGCGGATATAATAAGCTGCTTTGCCCTTTATACCTTCCATAATTCTTTGTTCTATAGCATCATTAGAACAAGCCAACAAAGTGTTATTGGCAATACCAAATTGCAAGATTCCATTTTCTATTAAAGTATTTGCGAAAAAAGAATTACATCCTGCAAAACCACTTACATAGTTACTGTCTGTATTAAACAGAATGTAAGCGCCAGCTTTCTTTGCTGGGGTTATGACACGGTCCATTTCCAAATTAATGATTTTCCATTTGTTAGAGGCCAACAAGGCTTTGTTGTCTAATACGGTTGAACGTGTATCGATCACTCGAACTTGTTTGTAAGTGAATTTCGGACCATTGTCCTCTGGAAATAAAATAGGTGTTTTTTCCATTTCTATATGAACCTCAACGCCTGGCTCAAAAATAAAACCTTCAATTTCATAAGGAAACTCCTTCCAATTGCTGTCCAAATGGGTTTTGATTTTCAAACAACTGGTTATGGTGTTGTTGTATTGACAAGCAACTTTTGAGTCGCCGATATAAATACTGCTAATGGTACTTCCTTGTGAAAAAGCCAAAGTGTAGGTAAAAAATAAAACGAATGTGAAAAGTACTTTTTTCATGTGTGCACAAATTTAATTGAATTCAGGTGAATATTTATTTTGATGCTCATACAAAAATTCTGCAATTCTTTCTGGGTCTAGGCGTTCGAAAGGAATTTTTACATAATGATGACAATTTCTTTTGATTCTACCCATTTCATAAGCCTTATCATAATATTTAAAAAGCCCGTAAACAGCGGCTTTCAAATCGCCTTCTTCTACCAAACTGCAAATCTTTCTGCAAGCTTCGTCGCCCAAACGTTTGTTTAATTTCTGAATACAGGCCACCAAATCGCCACTTTCATAACGCCCGTAATCTGCAACTATAAATTCTACCCTTTCTTCAAGCGGTACCGACATCTCAACCCCAGAAGCTATTTTCATGTGGGTCCACAATTCAATCGGTAAGTGGACTTGCCCAATGGTAAAACTTTCATTTTCCACCCACAATACTTCATTGGGATTATAATGTTTAAGTTCCTCGAAAATCAAATTATGAAAAGCCGCACTGCTGGGTTGGGCTTCATTTCCTAAAGCACCAAAAACACTGCCCTTGTGTTTTGCCAAGCCCTCCAAATCGAGCACTTGAGCACCTTTACTTTTTAAGGCATGTAATACTTCTGTCTTTCCACTACCTGTATTTGCACTCAAAACCACTATGCGTTTAAATTGAGCAATGATGCTCAATAAATGGTTGCGAAATGCTTTATAGCCTCCATTCAACACATAAACCGTGTATCCATTTTCAACAAAAAAAGCAGCCATGTGGTTGCTGCGCAGTCCGCCCCTCGCACAATACAATGCAATGGTTTTCCCCTCAACTTTTCGATTCAAAGTATCCAGCAATTCAGCACGCAATGGATTTACCAATTGAAAACCCAATTTTATCGCTGCTTCTCTCCCCTCTTGCTTAAATGTTCTGCCAATAATGGCTCTATTCTGATTGTTTAAGATTGGAATATTAATGGATGCTTCTATATGCCCGGCTTCGAATTCAGAAGGCGAGCGCACATCCACAATTGGTAATTGTAAATTTAAAAACTCTATGATTGACTGACGAACAATCATGCGTCTAAGGCATTCATGTCATCAGAGCCCAATTCCAATCCCTTTATTTCTGACACGGCTGAACCAGCTATGCCTTTAACACTGCCAAACATTCCAGCTGCATTGGTCAATACTTTATCGATTTGCTTTTCGCGTTCTTTCCATATTTTCTCCATGGCAACACGCTCACTTATAATGGCTCTTTTCATGCTAAAGAAACCTTCAGTAATTGCTTCCATTTGGTGTTTAAATTCATTGCCAGTTAAGTATGAATATAGCATTTGCATTTTCTCACCTTTATTCTCATTGGCCGAATTTGCCTCATTTATGCGAATAATACTTCCTCTAAGCACCATGGCCAAACTTTTCGCATCGTGGTAATGGCAAATATATATGCCTTCTTTCAAACCAAAACCATCCATATCTTTAGGCATAGCCTGGGTTACAATAACACCGATATCGCCACCACTTTGTCTAAAATCTGTCTTGAATTTATCTATCCATAGAGGTTGAAACTCCTTGGTGCGCTTACTTTCCCAAACAATAGAACCGCACTCTTGACCGAGTTGATTCACCACCACTTGTATAAAATCTGCACCCTTTACCCCCTTGGCAACTTCTTGTATTTTATCTAAAGGAAAAGTATGCCTTAACATTTCTTCCAAAGCAAGTTCTTGAACTTCGCCTTGCATTTGCATACTTCCTTGCTCCGATTTGCGCTTCATTTCTTCAATCAATTTGCGCTGATCTTCCATCTGCTTCTCCATCTCTTTGATTTTAAGCTCACTCTTCTGCTCGGCTTCTTTGCCAAGTTTTTCTTTAAGCTCAATCTCTTTTTCCAACAAAAGTTTTTTAGTTTCTAGTTCGGTCGATTCCGTCAAATCTTTCAAGCGGCTTTGAAGTTCCATCTTATCAACCTCCAATTGTCTCATCGCTTTTATCTTAGCCTCTTGCTCTTCGTTGGTCTTTTTAAGCGACTGCAACATGGCCTCATTTTCTTGAGTCAACTTTACTTTCAGCTGGTTTTCCAATTCCTGCTTTTTATCAAAAAACTCTTTCTGCTGTTGCTCAATCCATTTGCTGCGTTCGTTGGCAATGGCCTCCTCTTTTTGCTTGAGAAGCTCTTCAGCCTTGCGCTTTTCGGTAATATATTTTTCATTGAATTCCTTCCTCAACTTGGCATCTATCTCTTTTTCGATGTCTGCAGTTAAAGCCGTTTCAATGTTAAATTCGTGCTTGCAATTCGGACAAGTAACTAAATTATCATGTTTCATAAATCGTTCTTACAAAACTAAGGAAAAGAAAAGGTAAAGCACAATACGAATTGCTAAAGATTTTAGTAATTGATTAAGTGTTTTATAAAGTCATTCTTCATTTAATACCTCATTGAATTCTTTGGCTGCATATCCCCTGCCTCCGCTTTAGCCAAGTGTTTGA